>NZ_BAAAIX010000026.1:0-250595 GCF_039526385.1 Luteococcus peritonei
AACCTCGACCCCATGCGCCATCACAACCCCTCCTCACAGAACCGTTGCGCTGACCACATGAATCCGCCAGCCGATGTGGGGCGAGATCCTGGATCGACGGAGCGATTTTCAGGGTTCGAGCCGGGACACCATGGCCGCCGCCACCCCGGACAGGACGGACGCCGCCACCCGGATGGGTGACGGCGTCGGTCGAGGATGGGCTCGGGCCCTGATGGCGGTTCGGGCCCTGATGGCGGTTCGGGCCCCGAGGGCGGTTCAGGAGCCGATGGCGGCCCGGTCGGCGCCCTTGGGCAGGGCGGCCAGGATGTCCTGGACGGTGGCCTTGGCGTCGCCGAAGCACATCGAGGTGTTCTCCCGGAAGAAGAGCGGGTTCTGCACGCCGGCGTAGCCAGCGCTCATCGAACGCTTGAAGACGATCACCTTGCGGGCCTCCCAGACCTTCAGCACCGGCATGCCCGAGATCGGCGAGCCCGGCTCCTCCGCGGCGGGGTTGACGGTGTCATTGGCACCGATCACCAGCACCACGTCGGTGTCGTCGAAGTCATCGTTGATCTCGTCCATCTCCAGCACGATGTCATAGGGCACCTTGGCCTCGGCCAGCAGCACGTTCATGTGGCCGGGCAGGCGGCCCGCGACCGGGTGGATGGCGAAGCGCACCTTCGTGCCGTTGGCCTCCATGGCGCGGGTGAGTTCCGCCACAGGGTACTGGGCCTGGGCCACGGCCATGCCGTAGCCGGGAGCGATGATGACGCTCTTCGCATCGCCCAGCGCCTCGGCCACCTCGCCGGCCGACATTTCGGTGTGCTCACCCTCGATGGCCGCGGCGACGGTGGTGTCGTCGCCGAAGCCGCCCAGGATCACCGAGATGAAGGAGCGGTTCATCGCCTTGCACATGATGTAGCTCAGGATGGCGCCGGAGGCTCCCACCAGGGCGCCGGTGATGATCAGCACGTTCATGTTGAGCATGAAACCGCTGAAGGCGGCCGCCCAGCCGGAGTAGGAGTTCAGCATCGAGATCACGACGGGCATGTCCGCGCCACCGATGGAGGCCACCAGGTGGATGCCCAGCAGCAGCGAGACGATGGTGATCAGCACCAGCGGCAGCAGCGAGGGCGCCTTCACGAACCAGACCGTCATCACGATGGTCGCCACCAGTGCGGCCAGGTTGAGCAGGTTGCGGCCGGGCAGGGCCAGCGGCTTGGAGGCGATCTTGCCGTTCAGCTTGCCCCAGGCGACGATCGAGCCGGTGAAGGTCACCGCACCGATGAAGATGCCCAGCGCCACCTCGGTGAGGTGGAAGGCATTGGAGTGGGGTGCGTCGAGGTAGGAGTTGAAGCCCACCAGCACCGCCGCGGCACCGACGAACGAGTGCAGCAGGGCGATCAGCTCGGGCATGCCGGTCATCTCGACCTTCAGCGCCTTGCGGACGCCGACCGCACCGCCCACCAGGACCGCCACCAGCAGCAGGGCCACGGCGCCGAGGTCGGCACCGTCGCCCTTGATGTCGGTCCAGCCCATGGAGAAGTTGGTGGCCACCAGGGCCAGCAGCATGCCGAGCACACCAAGCGCATTGCCGCGCTTGGCGGTCTCGTGCTTGCTGAGGCCCTGCAGCGCCATGATGAAGAGCAGGCCGGAGACGATGTACGTGGCCGTGACGAAGTTCTGCAGCATGTCAGGCCTCCTTCCGGAACATCTGGAGCATGCGGTGGGTGACGGTGAAGCCGCCGAAGATGTTGATGCTGGCGATCAGCACCGCGACGAAGCTGAGGATCTTGACCGCCCAGTTGTCGCTGCCGAGCTGCGTGATGGCACCCACCACGATGATGCCGCTGACCGCATTCGTGACGCTCATCAGCGGGGTGTGCAGGGCGTGGGTGACATTCCAGACCACGTAGTAGCCCACCACCACGGCCAGCGCGAAGATGCCGAACAGGGAGACGAAGCTGGTGGGCGCCACGGTCAGCAGCGCGATCAGCGCCAGCGAGGCGATGCCGATGGTCACCACCGGCTGCCACCAGGGCTTGGGCTTCTTCGGGACCGCGACGGCGGCAGGGGTCTCGACGGCGGCCGCCGGCGTGGTGGCGGGTGCCGCGGAGACCTGGATCGGGGGCGGCGGGAAGGTGATCTCGCCGTCGCGCACGATGGTCATGGTGCGCACCACCTCGTCGTCGAAGTCGACGACGAGCTGGCCGTCCTTGGCCGGGGTCATCAGCTTGAGCGCGTTGACCAGGTTGGTGCCGTAGAGCTGGCTGGACTGGCCGGGCAGTCGGCTGGCGAGGTCGGTGTAGCCGATGATCGTGACGCCGTTGGCGGTGGTGTACTTCTCGCCGGGCCGGGTCAGCTCGCAGTTGCCGCCACCGAGGGCGGCCAGGTCGACGATGACCGAGCCCTCCTTCATGGAGGCCACCATGTCCGCGGTGATCAGCTTCGGCGAGGGGCGCCCGGGGATCGCGGCGGTGGTGATGATGATGTCGACGTCCTTGGCCTGCTCCGCGTAGAGCTCGGCGGCGCGGGCGGCGAAGTCGTCGCTGGCCTCCTTGGCGTAGCCGTCGGTGCTGACCTCCTGGGAGGCGCCGCGCACGTGCAGGAAGGTGGCGCCCATGCTCTCCACCTGCTCGGCGGTCTCGGGCCGCACGTCGGTGGCGCGCACGATGGCGCCCATGGCGTTGGCGGCGCCGATGGCGGCCAGGCCGGCCACGCCGGTGCCGGCCACCAGCACCTTGGCCGGCGGCACCTTGCCGGCGGCGGTGACCTGGCCGGTGAAGAAGCGGCCGAAGGCGTGGGAGGCCTCCACCACGGCGCGGTAGCCGGAGATGTTGGCCATCGAACTGAGGGCGTCGAGCGCCTGGGCGCGGGAGGTGCGCGGCACCATGTCCATGCTCATGGCGGTGATGCCCTGGGCGGCGAGCCGCTCGGTGAGCTCGGGGGTCTGGCGCGGGTGGAGGAAGGTGATCAGCACCGCGCCGGGGCGCATGGCGGACAGCTGCTGCTCGTCGGGCTCGTTGACGCCGAGCACGATGTCGCTGGACCAGACGGTCTGCGCGTCGACGACGCGGGCGCCGGCGGCCTCGAAGGCTGCATCGGAAGCACTCGATCCCTCACCGGCGCCGTGCTCGACCACGACCTCGTAGCCCAGCTCCTGCAGCGCGGTGACGGTCTTCGGTGTTGCCGAGGCCCGGTTCTCCCCGGGCCTGGATTCTCGTGGGACACCAATTCGCATGGTGCGACCCTAACGACGAGATGTTCCCCGGAGGCCACCGGGGTGCAGGAATTGTCGTTGTCACGTTCCAAGACGCGTCATTGTCCTGCCGACAGGCCCTTCAACCGCTCCACGGCCGCTTCCAGGGTGCTGCGGGACTTGCACTGCGCGAGGCGGATCCACGCCTGGTGCTCTCCCGGCGCGGGATGGCAGAAGGCGCTGTACGGGATGGCGACGACGCCCACCCGGGTGGCCATCTCGCGGCAGGCGCGGGCAGCGTCGCTGATGCCCAGCGCCGAGGCGTCGGCCACCGTGAAGTAGCCCGCATCCGGCACGAAGGGCTGCAGTCCCGCGGCCCGCAGCCCGTCGACCAGCAGGTCGCGGCGCTGGCGCAGGCTCTCGCGGGTGCGCGCGAAGACCTCGTCGGGAAGGCCCAGGCCGACGGCGACAGCCGGTTGCAGCGGGGCGGCATTGGTGAAGGTGAGCCACTGCTTGACGCCCTCCACCCGGTCCACCAGCTCCGCGGGGCCGCTCAGCCAGCCCACCTTCCAGCCGGTCACCGAGAAGGTCTTGCCGGCGCTGGAGATGGTCAGGGTTCGCTCGAAGCCACCGGGCAGCGAGGCCACCGGCACGTGCGGCGCCTCGAAGCAGAGGTGCTCGTAGACCTCGTCGGTGACGATGGTGGCGCCCACCCGCTCGGCCGCCTCCACCACCGCCTGCAGCTGGTCGCGCCGGAACTGGAAGCCGGTGGGGTTGTTCGGGTTGTTGAGCAGGATCACGCGGGTGCGCGCGGTGACCGCGGCGGCCAGCTCCTCGGCGTCCAGCTCGAAGCGGGGCCCGTCGGGGCCGTCGATCCGCCGCAGCCGGACGGTGGTGTGGCGGGCGCCGCAGAGCTGGATCACGGCAGCATAGGCGTCGTAGAAGGGTTCCACGGTGAGCACCTCGTCGCCCGGCCCGGCCAGCGCCATCAGGCTGGCCGCCAGCGCCTCGGTGGCGCCGGCGGTCACCATCACCTGGCTGTCGGGGTCCAGCTCGATGCCCCAGAAGCGTCGCTGGTGGGCGGCAATCGCCTGGCGCAGCTCGGGGATGCCGCGGCCGGGCGGGTACTGGTTGCGCCCCTCCAGGACGGCCCGACGGGCCGCCTCGAGGATCTCGAGGGGCCCGTCGTCGTCGGGAAATCCCTGGCCGAGATTCAGCGCGCCGGTGGCGGTGGCCAACGCGCTCATCTCGGCGAAGATGGTCAGCTCCCGGGTCATGCCCAGCAGCGTCTCACACCATCGCGAGCGCTCGGCGCCACGCCCACGCTCAGGCCAGGCGCACCAGGCTGCGCGCCAGGGTGTCCTCGATGGCCCGGGAGTCGGCCGTGGCCGGCGGGTTGTCGATGCTGCGGATGCTGATGATGGCGACGTGGGTACCGGTGGCCACAACGCCGGTGGAGACCGCGAACTTCGTGCCCGTCTCGCCGTCGGTCAGGTTGAGCGTGACGGTACGGGCGGTGCGGCCGCCGGGGAAGGTCAGCGGGGTGGCCTTCTCGGTGAAGTTGGTCAGCAGGTCGGGGTTCTGGGTGGTCATCCGCTTGCCGCAGCCGGTCAGTCCGGCGCCCATCTTCTCCATGGCGGCGACGGCCTGGGCATGGCTGGCGAAGGAGGCGATGCTGGCGCCGCCGGTCATGTTTCCCTGGGCGTCGGCGTACTCCCGGGTCCAGATGGTGTTGGGCTTGAAGCTCTCCCAGCCCATCGTCTGGCAGGCGGCGACGGGGGCCTGGCCGTCGCCCTGGTAGGTCTCGCCGGGGGTGAAGACCTGGTCACCGAAGACCAGGTCCTGGCCGGTGGGCAGGTTGGCCCGGCTGACCGGCGTGGCGGCCTCGGTGCTGCGGCTGGCCGAGGCGGAGCCGGTGGCCTTGCCCCCGGCAGTGTTGCCGCCGCTGCTGCCCTGGCCCGAGGGCAGGGCCGCCTCGACGTCGCTGGAGTTCGTGGCGGTGGCGCTGGGGCTGCCCGGGGCTGGCGCGCTGGTGGCGGGCTGGCTGGTGCTCGGGGTGGTGGCGGGTGAGGCGGTGCCGCAGCCGGTCAGGGCGAGGGCGACGAGGGCGAGGCCGCCCAGTGCGGCGACCGGGGACGTGCTGCTCATGATGACCTCCTGGGAAGCGGCAGGCCGCGGGTGGGTGACCCCGCGGCCCGGAGCGTGTGCTCACTCCTAGTACGCAGCCATCCACCGGGTGGTTGCACTTCCCGCGGAAATTTCCTGGCCAGCGAGGGGTGGCCACCATCCCTGGCGCCCGACCCCTGGGCTCTCAGCCCAACTGGATGGCCGGGGCCAGCAGCGGGGCGGTGAGGAAGCCGTCGATCCGCACGCCGAGTCGGTTGGCCGCCAGCGCGAGCAGCCGCTCGAAGCCGGTCGAGCCGTCCAGCGTGGCCGCCAGGGCTTCGGCCCCTTGGCCGCCGACGGACTCGGTGGAGGTCGCCGGGCGGAACTGGTCCAGCGGCCCGAGCGCCGGGTAGGGGCGCACGTGGGTACGGGATCGGGTCAGCCCGGCCAGCTCGCAGGCGCGGTCGATGGCCAGGTCCATGCCACCCAGGTGGTCCACCAGCCGGCGGTCCAGCGCGTCGGCACCGGTCCACACCCGGCCTCGGGCGATCGGCTCCAGCTGCTCCAGCGGCATCGAGCGGTCCTGGGCGGCCTTGCTGGTGAAGTCGGCGTAGATCCGGTCCAGCGAGGCGTGGAAGCGCTCCCACTGCTCGTCGGTGAACCACTCGTCGGAGGCCATCATCCCGGCATTGCGGCCCGAGTCGATGCCCTCGTGCACCAGGCCGAGCTTCTCGTAGGTGCGGCGGGTGACGAACTTGCCGCCCACCACACCGATGGAACCGGTCAGCGTGGCCGGGAGCGCGACGATCTCGTCGGCGGCCATCGAGACGTAGTAGCCACCGGAGGCGGCATAGGTGCCCATCTGCGCCACCACGGGCTTGCCGGCCTCGCGCAGCTGGTGCACCGCGCGCCAGATGGAGTCGCTGGCCACGGCCGAGCCGCCGGGCGAATCGACATGCAGCACGACGGCCTTGACCTTGTCGTCGCGCTGGGCGGCGCGCAGGCTCTCGCAGACCACGTCGGCACCGGTGTCGCCCTGTCCAGACATGCCCCCGGGACGGCCGCGGCCGGAGACGATACCGCCGCGCAGGCTGACCACGGCCAGCGTCGGTTGCTTGCGCTGCACCAGGTCGTGCGCCATCTGCTCGGCGGGATTGCGCGAGTTCCAGCGGTGCACAAAGCGCAGCTGCTCCACCTCCGCGTCCCAGGTCTTGAGGGCGTGGGCCATGGCCTGGTCGCGGTAGCCGAGCTGGTCCACCAGACCACGATCGAGGGCCTGCTGCGGGGTGAGCGGCGAGTTGTCGACGGCATCCCAGACCTGCTGCTCGCCCAGGCCGCGGCGCTCGGCGACGATGGCGACGAAGCGGTGCGCCAGCGAGTTGGCGAGCGCCTGCATCATCTCCCGGTTCGGCTCGGTGACGTGGTCTGCGGAGAACTGGTCACCGGCGGTCTTGTACTCGTGGCGCTGGCTGAACTGCGGGTCGACGCCCAGCTTGCCCAGGGCTCCCTTGAGCAGGGTGATGCCGACGTGCACGCCGCCGATGCCCAGCTCGCCCGAGGGTTGCATCCACAGTTCCTGGCAGTGGGCGCCGACAAGGTAGGTGGGCAGGGCGTTGGCGAACTCACCGAAGCTCTCGCTGAAACCCAAGGTGGGCTTGTGCTCGCCGAAGGCGGCGATGGCCAGGGCCAGCTCCTGCGCCTGGGCCAGGCCCAGCCCGGACTCCCCCAGGTGCACCACCAGCCCGAGCACGTCGTCGTCGGTGGCGGCCTCGCGCAGCCGCTCGCGCAGCGCCTTCATGCTGGGGGCGTTCATCGCCTTCAGCGCGGCCATCGGGTTGGTGGGCGGCGCCACCAGCACGCCGCGTGCCAGGTCGATCTCCAGCACCACCTTGGAGCCGTTGCTGCCGCCCACGAACTTCTGCTTCACCATCGAGACCAGGTCCATGTCCCGAGCCTAGGTGGCGCCACCGACAGAGCGAAGGGCCCATCGCTCTCGGCGGAGGCGACCTGCGCCGCCTCTCAGCAGTCCGTCACGCCGTCGCGCACCGCGGGGGCAGCCGGGGCCGGGCCAGCCGGGCCGGGGACGGAGCCGAAGGCACCAGGGAGGGTGAACCTGCGCCACCGGTCGACGGGTGCCACGGTGGCGACCACCGGGCCCACCACGGCCTCCAGGTCCACGAAGCCGGCCATGCCGGCCGGCTGTCCAGCGGTCACGGGATCGTCCAGGTGGCACCGTCAGTCGGCCGAGTTGTCGCGGTGGTCTCCCATCACGAAGATCCGGCCGGCGGGCACGGTCACGTCGACGTCGAACTCCGAGGGCTTCACGGTCTGACCGTCCGGGAGCCGGTAGAGGTAGTCCTCCTCCTGCAGCGGATGCCCGTTGACCTGGACACGCCCGTGGTCGTCGCAGCAGGAGACCCGATCTCCCGGCAGGCCGATCACGCGCTTCACCAGGTGCCCGGTGCCGCTGGCGGGGGCAGGCCGATGGCCTCCGCGCCGCGTCGCAGGGCACCACGGCGGTCGGCCTGGGGTGCGAGCCACCCCGCGCGATCCTCGAAGACCACGATGTCGCCACGATGCACCTCACTCACGCGTGAGGCCGCGACGCGGTCCCCCACCGCCAGGGTGTTCTCCATCGAGCCCGTGGGGATCACGAACATCTGTCCCACGAAGGCGCGCAGCAGGGCCGAGATGACCAGCGCCAGGACCACCACCACCAGCAGCTCACCGAGCATGCCGGCCCACCGTCGCCGTCCACGCACCTCCGACATGCCTGCTCCTCGCGCTCATGGAAATGCCGCCAGCCTAGGGCGACTAGGCTCCCGGCATGCCCCGTTCACCGCTCCCGCTGCGCCACGGCCTCAACTCGGCCTGGGTCCGCACCCCGCGCGAGCACGACTGGGCCACCATGCGCGACTGGCTGGTGCACAAGATCCCGCGGCTGGAGGCGCAGCGGATCGACGAGATGTTCGCCGAGCAGCGCTTCGTCGACGAGGACGGCGTGCCGATCCCGATCGACGCACCCTTCGCGCACCACCGCTTCATCTTCTTCCACCGCGACCTGCCCGACGAGACGCCGCCGCCCGGCGAGCTGCTGGTGATCCACCGCGACGAGCGGCTGGTGGTGCTGGACAAGCCCCACTTCACCTCCACCATCCCGCGCGGCCAGCACGTGGTGCACTCCGCCGTGGTGCGGGCCCGTCGTGAGCTGGACCTGCCGGAGCTCTCCCCGGCTCATCGGCTGGACCGGCTCACCGCAGGGGTCCTGCTGTGCACCACGCGGCGGGAGTTCCGCAGCGCCTACCAGCAGCTCTTCGAGAAGCGCCTGCCACGCAAGACCTATGAGGCGGTGGGCCGTTTCCGTGAGGACCTGGAGTTCCCGGTGGAGGTGAGCAGCCACATCCGCAAGGAGCGCGGGGTGCTGCAGGCCGTGGAGGTGCCGGGCGCCGAGCCCAATGCCCACACCCGGATCGAGCTGCTGGAGGATCGTGAGGACGACGAGCTCGGCCCGATCGGGCGCTACCGGGTGAGCCCCACCACCGGCAAGACCCATCAGATCCGGCTGCACATGAACTCGCTGGGCATCCCGATCGTCAACGATCCCTTCTACCCGGTGGTGACCGAGCAGGAGCTGGACGACTTCACCCGCCCGCTGCAGCTGCTGGCCCGCGAGCTGCGCTTCGTCGACCCCTACGACGACTGCGAGCGGGTCTTCACCTCCATGCGCACCCTGGAGGCCTGGCAGCCCGGCGACCCCGCGAAAACCGGTTGACGCCGCGCCGCGACCTGCGCTGTGCTGGAGCCATGTGGATCTGACCTCTCGCCATCACCCACCACCAGCGATCGAGGTCTCCCATGCCAGCTTCCCTCCACATCCGCGGGCTCGCCGCCTCCTACGGCGCCCGCCCCCTGTTCTCCGGGCTCGACCTCGACGTCACCGCCTCCAGCGTCGTGGCGCTGATCGGCCCCAACGGCTCCGGCAAGTCCACCCTGATGCGGATGGTGGCCGGGCAGCACCCGGTGGAGTCCGGCCGGATCTGGACCACCCCGCCGGATGCCAGCATCGGCCACCTGCCGCAGTCGGTACCGCAGGCCGACGAGTCGATCCTTGACTATGCGCGACGCCGCACCGGCGTGGCCGCCGTCGACGAGCGCTACGAAGCCGCCAGCCGGGCGCTGGGCGAGGGCCTGCCGCACTCCGAGGACGAGTTCAGCGCTGCCCTGGAGGCCTGGCTGGCGCTCGGCGCCCCCGACCTGGACGTGCGCCTGGCGCAGGTGCTGGCCCGGCTCGGCCTCGACGTCGACCTGGACCGCCCGCTGGGCAGCCTGTCCGGTGGCCAGGCGGCGCGTGCCTCGCTGGCCTCGGTGCTGGTCAGCCGCTTCGACGTGCTGCTGCTGGACGAGCCCACCAACAACCTGGATGCCGACGGCCTGGCACTGCTCACCGACTTCGTCACCGGCGTGGAGGCTCCGGTGCTGGTGGCCAGCCATGACCGCGCCTTCCTCGACGCCGTCGCCACCCAGGTCTGCGAACTGGACCTGCCGCAGCAGAAGGTGCACCTGAGCACCGGCACCTGGAGCGAGCACCAGGCTGCCAAGGCCCTGGCCCGCCAGCAGCTGGTGGCCGAGCACGAGGCGTACCAGGCCAGGATCGACCACCTGGCGCAGCAGGCCCGCAGCCAGGCGGAATGGGCCGAGAAGGGCCGGCGTGGCATCGCCGCCAAGCTCAGCTCCAATGCGGGGTCCCGCTCGCTGGCCAAGTGGGACGAGGACAAGGCGGGCAAGCAGGACCAGAAGGCCGCCCGGGCCCGTGCGGCGGTGGACCAGCTGGAGGCCCCCGAGGAACTGCGCAAGCAGTGGAGCCTGCGCTACCGGATCTCCGAGGCCGACCCGTCGGCCGACGTGGTGCTCACCCTGGACGCGGTGGCGGCGCAGGCCGGCAGCTTCGTCGTCGGACCGCTGAGCTGCCACGTTGAGCGGGGCGACCGCGTGGCGCTGGTGGGGCCGAACGGTTCGGGCAAGACCACCCTGCTGCAGGCGGTGCTCGATCGCACGGCCCACACCGGCCGGATCAGCTGGGGTGCGCGCACCAGCGTCGGAGTGCTCGACCAGGAGCGCAGCACCATCGGTGGACCCGAGCCGCTGCTGGACCGGGTGATGACCAGCCTCGGCACCCGGGATGCGGCGGAGACCCGGACCCTGCTGGCCAAGTTCGGTCTGGGGGCCGAGCACGTGCTGCGCCCGTGCGACAGCCTGTCGCTGGGGGAACGGACCCGCGCCGCACTGGCCGTGCTGCAGGGACGGGCTGTCAACGTGCTGGTGCTCGACGAGCCCACCAACCATGCCGATGTCGAGGCCATCGAGCAGTTGCAGGAGGCCCTGGTGGCCTTCGGCGGCACGATCCTGCTGGTGAGCCACGACCGCGTCCTGCTGGACGCACTGGGCACCAGCCACGAGTGGCGCTTCACGCGCGAGGGCGACCGGGCCCGGGTGGAGGTCGTCGTCCGCTGAGGCCGGGCGCCGGGCTCAGTCCGCCTCGGCGGAGACCTGCGCGGCGCGCACGTCCTCGACGGTCCACACCTGCACCCGGGGCGGCCAGCCGGCGCGCAGCCGCAGCCGGACCCCGCGTTCACGCACGAACCAGGCCAGTACGCCGACGAAGGTGAGCCCGGTGGCCAGGGCACCCACCCAGATGGTCCAGCGCGGGCCGAAGGCGTCACCCACCCAGCCGATCAGCGGCGCCCCCAGCGGGGTGCCGCCCATGAAGATGGCCATGTAGAGCGCCATCACCCGGCCGCGGACCTCGGGATCACTGGCCAGCTGCACGGTGGCATTGGCGCAGGTCATCATGGTCAGCGCGCACAGCCCGGTGGGGATCAGCAGCAGCGCATAGCTGAGGTAGGTGGGCGCAGCCCCGAGCAGGGCGGTGCAGATGGCGAAGCCGCCCAGCGCGGTGAGCAGGATCCGCAGCCGGGGACGCTGGCGTCGGGCCGCGATCAGCGCGGCGGCCAGGGTGCCGATCGCCATGATGGAGCCCAGCAGGCCGTACTCACCGGGCCCCTTGCCGAAGACCTTGGTGGCCATCAGCGCATTGGTGATCTGGAAGTTCATGCCGAAGGTGCCCAGCACGAAGACCATCAGCAGCACCACCATGATGTCCGGGCGGCGCAGCACGTAGCGCATCCCCTCACGCACCGCGCCCTTGCCGTTCTTGCGCATCGGCGCCGGCGACAGCTCGTCGGAGCGCATGAAGAAGAGCGAGGCCAGCACCGCCAGGAAACTGACCGCGTTGACGGCCATCGCGGGCGCCACGCCCCAGGCGGCGATCATCAGGCCGGCAAGGCCGGGGCCGAGCAGCCGGGCGCTGTTGAAGGAGGCGGAGTTGAGTCCCACCGCATTGCTCACCAGGCCCAGCGGCACCATCTCGCTGACGAAGGCCTGCCGGGTGGGGTTGTCGAAGGCGGTGACCACGCCGGTCAGGAAGGCCAGCACGAAGACGTGCCACAGCTCGGCCTGCCCGGTGGCCACCAGCAGGAACATCGCCAGGGCGTTGAGCCCCAGCAGGGCCTGCGTGATCATCAGGATGCGGCGCTTGGGAAAGCGGTCGGCGATCGAGCCGGCATAGGGCGCCAGGAAGGGAATGGGCAGGAACTGCAGCCCGGTCACGATGCCCAGGGCGGAGCTGGAGTGGTCGGTGAGGATGGTGAGCACCAGCCAGTCCTGCGCCACCCGGTACATCCAGGTGCCCACATTGGAGACGATGGCGCCGCTGAAGAAGAGCCGGTAGTTGTGGACGGCGAAGCTGGCGAAGGTGCTGCGCGGGGCGGCGACGGCCTCACTCATGGGCAGCCACCTCCAGCAGCAGGTCGGCGGCCTGGCGCAGCAGCTGCAGCTGGTCGGGCTCCAGGCTGGCCAGATGCTGCATCATCCAGCTGTCGCGCTCGGCGATGGTCTGCTCCACGACGCGCTCCCCCTCCGCGGTGGGCACGACGAGCAGCTGGCGGCCGTCGTCGGGGTGGGGCTGCTTGGTGACCAGACCCAGTTCCACCAGGCCGTTGACGGTCCGGGTCATCGACGGGGTGCTGACCCGTTCGCGCTCGGCCAGGGCGGTGGGCGTGGCCGGCTCGTGGTGGACGCGCACCAGCACGCTGAACTGGTGCGGTGCGACGGCCTGGGTGCCCTCGAAGCGGACGCGTCGTGCGATCCGCTGGCAGGCCAGGCGCAGGTCATTGGCAAGGTCGGGGAGATCAGGTTCTGTCATCACTGATTAGCCTAGCTCATTAGTTCTGCTAACCAAATCCACCCTCTAGGCTCGTCGCACCCCGACGACAGGAGCACCATGGCCGGCCACCGCATCTTCTCGATCCCGCTCGCCGAGATCTACCCGCACTACCTCACCAAGGCCGCGAAGCAGGGTCGCGGCCAGGCCGAGGTGGACCAGGTGATCTGCTGGCTCACCGGCTACGACGTCGAGGGCCTGCACCGCGCCGTCGAGGAGGGCACCAGCCTGGAGGACTTCTTCGACCAGGCCCCCGCCATGAACCCTGACGCCTCGCTGATCACCGGTGTGATCTGCGGCCACCGGGTGGAGGAGATCACCGACCCGCTGATGCAGCAGATCCGCTGGATGGACAAGCTGGTCGACGAGGTGGGACGCGGCAAGAAGATGGAGTCCATCCTGCGCTCCCCCAAGCCCTGAGACCCCGCCCGGAATGCACGACGGATCGACCAGATCTCGCCACGATCCACCCGATCAGCCCCATTCCAGGGCCTGGGCGCCAGATCATGGCGGATCCTGGTCGATGCCGGCCTCAGGCCGGCCTTGCCAGGCTGCGCAGCGCGCCGTAGAGGTAGGTGACCGAACCGCACCAGACCAGCACCAGCCCGACCCAGAAGTGGGATCCGACGTGCTGACCGAAGACGAACAGGCCCAGCAGGAACTGGATGGTGGGGGTGATGTACTGCAGGATTCCCAGCGTCCCCAGCGGGATGCCGGGGGCCGCCACCGCGAAGAGCCAGAGCGGGACCGCGGTGAGCACGCCCGCCACCACCAGCAGCAGCGCGACCCGCGGGGAGTGGAGCCAGGCGGCGCTTCCGCTGGCCGCCAGCCAGCCCATCCAGCCCAGCGACAGGGGCGCCAGCAGACCGGACTCCATGGCCAGCCCCTGCAGGGCGGTGACCCGGGCATGCTTCTTCACCACGCCGTAGAGCCCGAAGCTGACGGCCAGCAGCAGCGAGATCCACACCGTGCGCCAGGCCTCCGAGGCCGCCACGGCGACGCCCAGCAGCGCCAGCAGGCAGCCGATCTGGCCGGGCCGGCCCATCCGCTCGCCGAAGACCAGCATGCCCAGCGCCACGCTCACCAACGGGTTGATGAAGTAGCCCAGCGAGGCCTCCACCACGTGGCCGGAGTTGACCGCCCAGATGTAGGTGAGCCAGTTGACGGCGATCAGCGCTGCCGCCAGCAGCATCACCCGCCAGGTGCCGTCACGGAAGACGGCGCGCAGCCAGCCCCAGTCCTTGCGCTGCAGCAGCAGCACCGCCACCACGAAGACCAGGCTGAACAGCACGCGGCCCGACAGGATCTCCAGCGCCCCGGCCGGCTTGAGCAGCGGGAAGAAGAGCGGGAAGGCGCCCCACATCAGGTAGGTGCTGAATCCCGCCGCCAGCGCCGTCCGACGACTGCTCACCTGCTCGCTCATGTTCTCCCCTGCTGGACGTCGGCCACCCAGTCTGCTCCTGGTGGCGCGACAATGGTGGCCATGTCCACCACCCAGCAGTCCCGTCCCTTCGCCGCCGTCGTCTTCGACATGGACGGCACCCTGGTCGACACCGAGCCGGTCTGGGACCAGGTGCGCCGCCAGCTGGCCGAGGAGGACGGTGTGCCGTGGCCCGAACAGGCCACCGCCGCGATGATGGGGATGAGTACCCAGGAATGGAGCAGTTACCTCAGCGAGCAGGTGGGCCTGCGCTCGGATGCCGAGCAGTCGGCCCGGCGCACCATCGACGCCCTGGTGGCCCGCTACGAGGCCGGAACCATGGAGGTGCTGCCCGGCGCCCGCGAGGCGGTGGCGCTGGCGGCCTCCCGCGGCCCGGTGGGCATCGCCTCCTCCTCGCCGGTGGTGCTCATCGAGGCCGGGATGCGGCTGCTGGGGATCACCGAGGTGGTGAAGGCGCACGTCTCCACCGAACAGGTGGGCCGCGGCAAGCCGGCGCCGGACGGCTACCTGCGCTGCTGCGAGCTGCTGCAGGTGGACCCGTCCCGTTGCCTGGCGCTGGAGGACTCCAGCAACGGCATCCGCTCCGCCCTGGCCGCCGGCATGACCACCGTCGCGGTCCCGCAGCCCTTCCACCGCCCCGACGACGAGCTGCTCGACCGGTGCGCCGCCGTGCTCGACGACCTCACCGGCTTCGACCAGGCGCTGCTGGAGCGACTGGCCCGCTGAGCCGGATCACCCCAGCACGGCCGCCATGTCCTGCTCGAAGTCCTGGACGGCCTGGCTGGTCAGCGGGTCCTCGTAGAGATCGGCGATCACGGCGGGGGGCAGGGTGAAGACCCTGACGCCAGCATCCACGAGGTCCATGACCTGGGCCGCGCTCTTCACGGAGGCCGCCATCACCAAGGGGCCAGACCCGTCCTGCGGAATGGCGCTGGTCATGGCCCGGATCTCGGCCAGGGCCTCGCGGCCCGCCACCGCCATCCGGTTGTAGTACGGGGCCAGGTAGCGAACGCCCAGGGCCGAGGCGATGACGGCCTGCTTGGCTGCGTACACCGCGGTCATCAGGACCGGCACCTGCTGCTGGTGCAGGCGGGCCACCAGTTCGGTGCCCCAGGGCGTGACCGGTACCTTCATCACGGCCTCCGGGACGGCGTCGACCAGGCGCATGGCGCTGGCGTACTGGGACTCGACATCGTCACCCCAGACCTGGAAGCAGACCTCTCGTCCCTGCTCACCACGGGCCCAGCGCGCCACCTCCACGATGTCGTCGGGACCGAGGCCGGCGCGGCGCAAGAGGGTGGGATTGGTGGTGACACCGCTGACGATTCCCGAGCGCAGCCAGGGCTCGGCCTCGCTGCGCACGGCGCTGTCGACGAAGATCCTGATGGGTACTGCTGTGCTGGTCATGATGCTTCCTTGTCTGGTGGGGTGTTCATGGGACGCGTGGCGGCGATCAGTGCAGCATCGTCTGGCCGCCGGTGACCGGGATGGCCTGACCGGTCTCGTACTGCTGCTCGACGGCATAGCAGATCGCCCGGACGACATCCTCCGGGCGACAACCGCGACCGAGCGGCACCTGGGACTCGTAGTGGCGCCTGATGTCCTGCACGGTGCGGGCACCGGGGACCTTGCCGGCTGCCAGGTACTGCACGAACAGTCCCCGTTCCGGGTCGCTCCACAGCGGACCGTCGAGGTAGTTGCCCGGACAGACGGCATTGACCTTGATGCCCTGGCTGGCGAGTTCCAGGGCGAAGGACTGGGTGAGGCCGATGCCACCGAACTTGCTGCCGGCATAGGCCCCGTTGCGGTTCGAGCCGGTGAGGCCCGACTTGGAGTTGACCTCCACGATGTCGAAGCGGTGCTCCGGCGCAGCGGTGTGCTGCAGCGCCATCACCGGGGCCACGGCCTGCACGCCCACGAAGTAGCCGCGGTAGTTGACCCGGGTCACCAGGTCGAAGTCGTCGGGGTCCAGCTCGGTGACGGCTCCGGCACGCACGATGCCGGCATTGGCCACGAAGAGGTCCACGCCGCCGAAGTGCTGGACGGCCACGCGCAGCGCCTCCCTGGTCTGCCCAGGGTCCGCCACGTCCAGGCCCACGGCCACGGCGCGCCCTGCACCCTGCAGCTGGCAGAGCTCGGCCGCGGCGCGACGCACGCCGTCCAGGTTGACGTCGCCCAGCACCAGCCGGGCGCCCTGCGCCGCGAGGTTGGCCGCGATCTGGCGGCCGAAGCCCTGGGCCGCACCGGTGACCAGGACGACCCGCCCGTCCATGGTCGAACGCCAGGGCCCCCGCTGCACACGGAAGTGGCCCAGACCCTCGACCACCACGTGCTCGGGCGCCGGACCGCTCCCCCGGTGGGCGGCCAGCTGCCCTCGCAGCTGCTCCAGGTCTGGTTCCCCGGACGCCTCGATGCGCCAGGTGGCCGACGCGTCCCGGGGTGCCTCCGGCTGGACCTCCAACAGGGGCAACCGGTCAGTGGCCAGCAGACCACGCAGCAGGGGCGCCCAGGTCAGCAGGTCGGGGCCTTGTCCGTTCATCATCTCTTCTCCCTCGCGAGAGCCCGGCCAGGGTGTATCGGGCGCAGCGCACCGATCCACCCCGGCGGCGCAGTGATCACAGGGTCGTCTCAGGCCTCGATGGACAGCACGCTGCCCACCGTGGGCTGGGGGGCTCCCTGGTCGCAGCGGATGTGGATGGCCCCCGCCAGGCTGGCGCTGTCGCCCCCGTCGACGTTGACGGTCAGGTGACCGAGGCCGACGAGGTTCTTCTGGGCCGCCTCCCCCACCGCGGTGATGGGGAAGGACTGGCCATCCACCAGGAAACGCTGCCCCACGGCGAGATCGCCCTGCAGGGGGTTCTGCTCGATGATGAAGCAGTAGTCGCGCAGCGCCTCGGGCGCATTGGCCCCGAAGGTGACGAACAGGCCGTCGGAGATGAAGGCTCCGGCCATGTCACCCTCGGCCTGGACGGTGGTGCGGTAGATCTCGGTCATGGGATGTCTCCTAGGTCAGGAATAGAGGCCGATGCTGGCGAGCCAGGCGATGGCAACGCGCGGGACACCGTTGAGGAATCGGGAGTAGAGAACGGCGGGGACGCCGACCTCCACGGTCTCGGGCTCGGCCTCGGCCAGGCCCAGGCCCACGGGGATGAAGTCGCAGGCGTTCTGCGTGTTGATGGCGAACAGTGCCGGGAGCGCCAGGTGGGGCGCCACATTGCCCTTGCCGATCTCGACGCCGATCAGGGTGCCGATGATCTGCCCGATCACGGCACCGGGGCCGAGCAGGGGCGAGAGGAAGGGGATGGAGCAGATGAAGCCGAGCAGCATCAGACCCCATCCCGAGCCGGCCAGCGGGGTGAGGAAGTGGGTGAACCACTTGCCGAAGCCCGAGGCGTTGATGATGCCGATCAGCATGGAGATGAAGGCCATGAAGGGAAGGATCGTGTTGATCATCGTCTGGATGGCATCGCGGCCTGCCTGGTAGAAGATCGCCACGACCTTGCCGGCGCCCAGGCCGATCTTCATCATCAGCGACTGCTTCTTCTGCTCCGCCAGGGTCTCGGAGACCTTCTTGTCAGCGGTGAACCTCACCTGCTCGTCCACGGCCGCGGCAGCCGTCGCCGGGGCGGTCTCGGGCACCTCGGCCGCTTCGGTGGCATCGGCCAGGCGCACCTGCGCCGGACCGACGGCCGAGACGTAGATGCCCTCATGGATGAACTGCGCCAGCGGACCGGTCTTGCCGGTGTTGATGACGTTGATCGTCGGGATGTTCTTCTTGGGGTAGATGCCGCAGCGCAGGGTGCCGCCGCAGTCGATCACCACCATGGCGATCTGGTCGTCCGGGACGGAGGTCTGGAAGCCGTTGACGGCCTCGGCGCCGGTCAGCTCCACCAGGGTGTCGACGACGGCGGGCTTGCTGCCGCCACCGACGATGTAGACGATCTTGTTACGCTGCTCGGTCGGCGTGATGGTCAGCGGGCCACCGTAGCCGCCCTGACCCTTCTCGACGACGACGGTGCGGTACTCGCTCATGCCGTGACCTTCACTTCGCTGCTGAGGGTGACGCCCTGCTGCTTGGCGACCCAGGGGGTGATGAAGTCGGTGACCCAGCCACCGATGAAGTTGAGCACCAGGCCCACCACCAGGTAGCGCAGCGCCAGCTCGGCACTGTTCAGGCCCAGCTGCTCGATGCCCTTGGCGATGCCCAGCCAGATGAACAACTCACCGGCATTGATGTGGGGGAAGATGCCGCTCGAGGTGTGGCAGAACTGGGCGCCGCTGGCGTAGTAGCTCGGCTTGTACTTCTCGGGCAGGAAGCGCCCGAGCGTGAATCCCATCGGGTTGGCCAGCATGAAGAAGCCCAGGAAGGGCAGGATCAGGTAGCGGCTCACGGGATTGCCGGAGGCCTTGCGCGCGAGGTTGTTGATCTTGTCCTCGCCGATCATCTGGATCAGCGAGTTCATGGCGATCAGCAGCATCAGGACCAGCGGCACGATTCCGGTCATCCAGCTGATGAAGGTCTCGCCTCCTGCCCTGAAGAGGCCGATGAACCATGTGGCTGCATCGGTGAAGATCTGCATGGTCTTTCCTTTCGATGGGTGGTGGAGATCAGACCAGGGCCTGCTGGCGTCGGCCGAAGCGGCTGAACAGCTGGGTGACGGGCCCCGGGGGCTCGGGGGGAATGCGACCCTCCGAGACGAACAGGAAGTTGTCGCGGGCATTCGCGACGGCAGCGCGCAGGCTCTTGTTGAGCTCGCGGTGGCTGTGGGCGTCGATGTCGACGATGCGCTGGCCCACGAAGGTGTCGAAGGCACGGAAGCGGGAGAAGACGGTGACGCCGCTGAGCCGGACGGCCTCGACCACCACGTCGTCGGCATCGAGCAGGAACATCACGATGGCGCCATTGGCCACGAGGTTCTTCTGCTTGCCGATCGCCACGCGTCCCTTGCGCCGCATCGCACCGTAGTGACGCGTGTAGTTGGTGGCCTGGCGCAGGGCCAGCGCGGTCTGCAGGGCGTAGACGAGGCCGAAGGCGATCAGGATGGGCCAGAACATGGGTCAGCTCCCGGGATTGGTGTGGCGCATCTCGTCCAGGACGGAGAGCAGCGCGGGATAGGTGGTGACGGTCAACAGGCGGGAGATCAGCTCGGCATCGGTGCCGAGTCGGATCAGTTCCTCGTAGGTGCGGATCAGGATGCGGTCGTCGTAGCCGGCCTTGGCGGGGACGAGCATCAGGAACATGGCGCCCAGTTCTTCCGGGCCGGTGGCCCCGCTGACCAGGCCGAGCGCGCAGACGACGTCGCGCAGCTGCGGTGAGCTGGCGTGGGGAAAGGCCAGTCGGCCGCCGATCATGACGGCTTCGCCCCCGAGGGCCGGACGCACCTCCTCGGCCACCTCCGGCGCCAGCAGGCCCAGGTCGCCCAGCCGGGCCAGCAGCAAGCGCGTTCCCTCGGCGTAGTCGCAGCCCTGCGGCAGGCGCACCACGCGCTGGTCGTCCAGCAGGTAGCTGAGCATCGACCCGTCGGGGTCGTGCACCGCCAAGGGGCCGAAGTCGTCGAAGACCATCCGCGACAGCTTGGCCACCAGCTCGTGGCGGTCGAAGAATTCGCTGAGTTCCAACGTCGGAAGGCTGGTCTCCACGCCTGCGTCCGGGCTCACCACCACCATGTCGAGTGCGGCCTCCTCGGCGCTGCCCGGGTCGGTGAGGATCACGTACTCCGTGGGCAGGGACAGGGCCTTGGACAGCTGGGAGCGCAGCAGGCTGGCGCCGGCCGGCCCCCGGGTGGAGTGGATGCCGACCCGGAAGGGGCGGTTCGGGTGCGACGACCGGTCGTTCAGGAAGACCTGGAAGTAGGTGGCCACCAGCCGCGTCTCGGTCTCGTCCATCCGCATGCCGGTGCGTTCCAGCACCACCTCACGGGCCACCTCCGCCATCCGGTGCGCCAGCGGGAAGTGCTCGCGCACCTGTGCCAGGTCACCGACCGGCTCCGGACGCAGGCCGTAGCGCATCCGGTTCAGCATGAACTGCACGTGCGTGGCGAACTCGTCGGCCAGTTCCCCGGGCGTGAGGCTGACGTCCAGGACCTCGCGGACACGGAGCAGGATCAGCTCGACCAGCGCCGTGATGTCCGGTGCCAGTCCCCCGTCCACGGCCCAGGCGGCGCTGCGTCGCCCGGCCACCGGCAGGGCCAGGTAGAGCACCTCCGGCTCGGAGAGCTGCGTGCCCGAGGCGTCCGCGAGCCTCGCGGCGAGGGTCAGGGCGAAGCGGTGTGCGGGCGAACCGACCAGGGCGGCATGGCTCTCGGGAAGCTCCCGGAGCTCGGCCCGGCAGGCCAGGCGGTCCTGCTGCACCACCAGCCAGCGGCCGACCTCGTGCCGGGTCGCCTCGTCGAGACCGTGGACCGAGGACGCCTCGTGCAGGGGGCCGGCGATGTGTGGCGGCAGCGTCACCGGGCCGTGGGCCGCCTCGTAGCCGATCTCCAGGATCGCCATCCGCACGGCGAGCTCGTCGCCCGCCAGCTGCAGGCCGCTGTTGGGCCGCCCCACGATCCGGGCGCCTCCGGGGGCCAGCAGGCGCCGCAGGTGGGCGACATCGGCCGCGGCGGTCGTGCGCCCGACGGTCATGGCGTGCGCCAGGCTCTCGATCAGCACGGGCGTCGAGGAGCGCGCCAGAGTCGCCAGCACGAAGGCCGAGCGGTGTCCGGGATCGTTGAAGGACTCGTGCTCTCGCAGCACCTGCTGGCGCAGCTGCTCGTAGTCCTCGGTGTTGAAGACACGCATCCGGTAGCGACCGCCGGACAGCCGGATCTGCGCGGCCTCCTGCAGCAGTGCGTTGAGGGAGGCCACCTCGGAGGCGACGGTGCGCTGACCGACGTCCATCGCCCGGGCGAGCGCCTCGGGCGTGACCGACAGGCTGGTCTCCAGCTCACGCAGGATGCGTGCTGGTCGCTGCATGTCCCCTCCCTCCATTGGTGCGGTGCTGTCGAACCTATTCGCCGTCACCCCGCCACGTCGCGCCCCATTGGACCGGAGGATTGCCGCGGCTCTCGCAACACTCCGGACGATGACGGCCCGGGGCTGCTCTGGGTAGTGTGTGGCTGTCCAGCCCCCGACCTCCGGAGCCGTGCGATGAGGCACCAGCAGCTGACCGTGGCACTGCCCCACGGGCTCCATGCGCAGGTCGCCGCACTGCTCGTCGAGCGGGCCGCGGACTTCTCGAGCTCGGTCTTCCTGACCAGGATCCGCACCGGCGAGACCGCCAGCCTGGCGCGTGTCATCGACCTCATCGCGCTGGGCGTGCACCACGGGGACGAGGTGGTGGTGCTGGCCGACGGCACCGATGCTGCTGCGGCCCTGGCCAGCGTCGTGGCGGTCCTCGCCTCGCCGTCGGATGACGCGACGGCGCTGCTTGCCTGACCGGCCTGCCGCGCACACCCGGCAGCCGGCACCCGAAGGGGCCGCGCACCGGATGATCCGGTGCGCGGCCCCCTGGTCGTCAGACTGCGGTGAGCGGTGGGACGGTGCTCAGCCGAGCACCTTCTGGGCGGTGGCCACGACGTTGTCGACGGTGAAGCCGAGCTTGGAGAACATCACGTCGCCGCTGGCGGAGGCACCGAAGGTCTCGATCGAGATCGAGGCGCCGTCGAAGCCGACGTACTTGCTCCAGCCCTGGGCGATGCCGGCCTCGATGGAGACCCGCTTGGTGACCGACTTCGGCAGCACCGACTCGCGGTAGGCCTCGTCCTGCTCGTCGAACCACTCCTGGCAGGGCATGGACACGACGCGGGTGGGCACTCCCTGCTGCTCCAGCTCGGCCTGGGCGTCCACCGCGAGGGCGACCTCGGAACCGGTGGCGATCAGGATCAGCTGGGGCTCGGCGGAGGCGTCCTTGAGCACGTAGGCACCCTTCAGCACGCCCTCGGCCGAGGCGAAGCCCGAGCCCTCGGAGCGGTCCACGATGGGCAGGTTCTGGCGGCTCAGCACCAGGCCGGTCGGGCTCTCGGTGTGCTCCAGCGCACCCTTCCAGGCGTAGCTGGTCTCGTTGGCGTCCGCCGGGCGCACCATCGCCAGGTTCGGGATGGCTCGGTAGGCGGCCAGGTGCTCGATCGGCTGGTGGGTGGGGCCGTCCTCGCCGACGCCGACCGAGTCATGGGTCCACACGAAGATGCTGGGCAGGCCCATCAGGGCCGCCAGCCGCACCGGCGGACGCATGTAGTCGGCGAAGACGAAGAAGGTGGCACCGTAGGGGCGGGTCAGGCCGCTCAGCGTGATGCCGTTCACCACACCGCCCATGCCGTGCTCACGCACGCCGAAGTGCAGGGTGCGGCCGTAGGGGTTGCCCTGGAACTCCTCGCTGGAGCGCTCGGTGGGCAGGAAGGAGGGCTCGCCCTTCATGGTGGTGTTGTTGGAACCGGCCAGGTCCGCCGAACCGCCCCACAGCTCGGGCATCTGGCTGGCCAGGGCGCTGAGCACCTCGCCGGAGGCGGCGCGGGTGGCCTTGGAGCCCGGCTCGAAGCTGGGGAGCTCCAGGCCCTCGGGCAGCTTGCGGTCGGCGACGCGCTCCAGCAGGGCGGCCCGCTCGGGGTTGGCCTGCTTCCAGGCGTCGAACTTCTGCTGCCAGGCCTCGTGGTCGGCCTTGCCGCGCTCGGCGGCATTCTTGCGGGCGAAGTCGACGGCGGCCTGGTCGACGGCGAAGGGCTTGTCCTCGAAGCCGAGCTCCTGCTTCAGCGCGCTGATCTCCTCCGCGCCGATCTTGGAGCCGTGCACCGAGTGGTCGCCGGCCTTGTTGGGCAGCGGCCAGCCGATCACGGTGGTGACCTTGATGAAGGAGGGCTTGTCGGTGACCTGCTTGGCGGCCTCGATGGCGGCGTACAGCTCCTCGATCTTCTCCTCGTACTTCGTGCCGCCGTTGGTGAAGTCGACGTGCTGGGTGTGCCAGCCGTAGGCGGCGTAGCGGGCCTCGACGTCCTCGCTGAGGGCGATCTTGGTGTCGCCCTCGATGGAGATGCGGTTGTCGTCGTAGAACAGGATCAGGTTGCCCAGGTTCTGGGTGGCGGCCAGCGAGCTGGCCTCGGAGGCGACGCCCTCCTGCATGCAGCCGTCGCCGGCGATGGTGTAGACGAAGCGGTCGAAGGGGCTCTCGCCGGGGGCGGCGTCAGGGTCGAACAGGCCGCGCTCCTTGCGGGCCGCCATCGCCATGCCGACGGCCATCGAGACGCCGGCGCCCAGCGGACCGGTGGTGGCCTCGATGAACTTGGTGTGGTGGTACTCGGGGTGGCCGGGGGTCTTGGATCCCCAGGTGCGCAGCGCCTCGAGGTCGGACAGCTCCATGTCGCAGCCGGCCAGGTAGAGCTGGGTGTACTGGGTGAGCGAGGAGTGCCCCGCGCTCAGCACGAAGCGGTCACGGCCCAGCCACAGGCTGTCGCTGGGGTCCAGCTTCATCACCTTGGCGTAGAGCAGGTAGGCCAGCGGGGCCAGCGAGATGGCGGTACCGGGGTGACCGTTGCCCACCTTCTCGACGGCGTCGGCGGCGAGGATGCGTGCGGTGTCGACCGCCCGCTTGTCCTGCTCGGTCCAGTTCAGGGTGTTGTTCACGTCTTGCCTCTCGTCAGCGTTGTCCGTAGACGTTCTGGTATCGATCGTAGAGCCGCGCCACGAGGGCGGGGTCCAGCGGTTGCACGGTATTTCCCGGCGTCTGGCCGGTCCGGGCGATCTGCACGGTCCGCGCCACCTCCTCGCACATCACCGCGGCCTTCACCGCAAACCGGGCATCCGGGCCGATGGTGAAGGGTCCGTGGTTGGCCATCAGGACGGCCGGCGAGGTGTGTCCCCGCAGGGTCTCGACGATACCGCGCCCGATCGAGTCGTCGCCGATCACGGCCACCGGCCCCACCGGGATCTCGCCGCCGAACTCGTCGGCCATCATGGTCAGCACGCACGGGATCGGCTCGTGCCGGGCGGCCCAGGCCACCGCATAGGTGGAATGGGTGTGCACCACTCCCCCCACCTCGTCCATCTCGCGGTAGACGTAGGCGTGCGCCGCGGTGTCGGAGGAGGGGGCGAGGCGGTCCGGCGTGCCGTCGACGATCTTGTTCCCGTCGAGGTCGCAGACCACCATCCGCTCCGGCGCCAGCTCGTCGTAGCCGACGCCGGAGGGCTTGATCACCATCAGATCGGTCCCGATGGCCTCACGGCACCGGACCCGGGCGGAGACATTGCCGGCCGTCCAGACCACGAGCCCCCATCGCGGGAGCTCCGCGTGCAGGGCCGAGACCTCGGCCCGGCACGCGGCCACCTGCTCCTGGACGGCGGCGGGCAGTTCTGCCAGGACCAGCATGCTTGCTCCTCGACGGGGACTCGTGGGTGGGTGCGGTGGGATCAGACCACCGGGTAGTAGTCCTTGCCGCCCTCGGAGATCTGCTCCTGGGTGGTGTCCGGCTTGGAGTACTTGCCCTCGTTGCGCTCGGCGTGGCGCCGGGCGGCGTCGCGACGGATGTCCTTGAGGGTGTGCATCACCTCGTTGCCGCCGCGACCGAAGTAGTCGTGCAGCTTGGTGTACTCGGCGAACAGGCGGTCGTACTGCTCGCTGGCCTCGGGACGGGGCAGGTAGGCGTTCTCCTCCTTGCGGCCCATCGCCATGGTGGCGGCCTTGACGTCGGGGTAGGCGCCGGCGGCGACGGCCGCGAAGACGGCCGAGCCCAGGGCGCCGGGCTGGGTGGTCAGCCCCACCGAGATCGGCAGCTTGCACACGTCGGCGTACATCTGCATCAGGAACTTGTTCTTGATCAGGCCGCCGGCGGCGACGATCTCGGAGATCTCGACGCCGTTGTTCGCGAAGGTCTCCACGATGGTGCGGGCACCGAAGGCGGTGGCCTCCAGCAGGGCGCGGTAGGTGTCCTGCGGGCGGGTGGTCAGCGTCTGGCCGATGATCAGGCCGGACAGGTTGGCATCGGAGAGCACCGAGCGGTTGCCGTTGTGCCAGTCCAGCGCCACCAGGCCGTGCTCGCCGATCTCCTGGTCCGCCGCCAGGCGGGTCAGCCAGTCGTGGATGCTGACGCCGGCCTCGTCGGCCTGGTCGCGGAAGCGCTGGTCGACGCAGTTGTTGACGAACCAGGCGAAGATGTCGCCCACGGCGGTCTGGCCGCACTCGAAGGCCCACAGCCCGTCGACGATGCCGCCGTCGACGACGCCGAACATGCCCGGCACCTCCTTGAGCTCGTTGCCCAGCACGATGTGGCAGGAGGAGGTGCCCATGATGGCGGTCATCTGGCCGGCCTCGACGGCCTGGACGGCCGCGGCGGTGACATGGGCGTCGATGTTGCCGACGGCCACGCTGATGCCCTCGGGCAGGCCCATCCAGCCGGCCGCCTCTGCGGTCAGCTTGCCGGCCTCGGAGCCGAGCGGGAGCACCTCGCCGGGCATCTTCTCGGAGAAGACGCCGCCGAAGCCGGGGTTGAGGGCCTCCAGGTACTCGCGGCTCGGGTACTTGCCGTCCTGGTAGTTGCGCTTGTAGCCGGAGTCACCGGCGGCGTAGACCTCGTGGCCGGTCATCCGGAAGGTGATCCAGTCCAGGGCGTTGAAGAAGCGGTCGGCCGCGGCGTAGACCTCGGGATCCTTCTCCAGGGTCTCGAGCACCTTGGGCATCAGCATCTCGCTGGACAGGATGCCGCCGTAGCGGGCCAGCCAGGCCTCGTTGCGCTCCTCGGCCAGCGCGACGATCCGGTCGGCCTGCTCCTGGGCGCCGTGGTGCTTCCACAGCTTCACGTAGGCGTGCGGGTGGTTCTTGAACTCCTCCAGCTCGCACAGCGGGGTGCCGTCGGCCTTGGCGGCCACCACGGTGGCGGAGGTGAAGTCGATGCCCAGGCCGATGATCTGGCTGGGGTCGACTCCGGAGCTGGCGATGGCCTCGAGCACCGCGGTCTGCAGCACCTCGATGTAGTCCGCCGGCACCTGCAGGGCGTAGTCCGGGGGCAGCAGCTGGTCGTCGCCGGCGGTCAGCGAACGGTCCATCACCTGGTGGGTGTACTCCTTGACGCCGTGGCCCAGCTCGGAGCCGTCGGCCACGCTGACCACGGCCGCACGGCCGCTCAGGGTGCCGAAGTCGATGCCGACCACGTACTTGGTGTCATTGCTCATTGCGGTTGCTTCCTCTTCGAAGGGTCGTGGGGGGCTCACCTGGCGGCTTCGTGGTCCACCAGGTCGTGGGTCATCTCCTGCAGCTGCGGGTAGGTGTCGCAGTACTTGTCGACGTAGTAGCTGTACTCCTCGTGACGGGCCTGGTCGGGCTCCAGGCGGTCCAGGGTGTGCACCATGTTCTTGGCGGCCTCCTGGATGTCCGGGTACAGCCCGGCGCCGACGGCGGCCAGCATGCAGGAGCCCAGCACCACGGCGTCGCCCACCTCGGTCAGCGTGATCGGCACGCCGGTGACGTCGGAGTGCATCTGCATCCAGTCGCGGCTCTTGGTGGAACCGCCGCAGGCGACGATCTCGCTCACCTCGAAGCCGGCGGACTGCATGGCGCGCAGGTTGTGGGCGGTGCCGTAGCAGACGCTCTCCTGGATGGCGTGGTACATGTGCGCCGGGGTGTGCATCAGCGACAGGCCCCAGATGATGCCGCGGGCCTTGGAGTCGGTGTAGGGGGTGCGGTTGCCCTGGAAGTACTCGTTGATGATCAGGCCGTCGGAGCCGATCGGGATGTCCTTGGCCTTGGCATTGAGCAGGTCGTAGACGTTGAGGCCGGTGGCCTCGGCGGCGGCCACCATGTCGGAGCAGAAGTTGTCCTTGAACCACTTCAGCACCGAGCCGGTGGAGACCTGGCCACCCTCGACGGTGTACTGGCCCTTGACCACGCCGTCGGTGTAGGCGCCGAAGAAGCCCTTGCCGTGGATCTCCTTGGTGGTCTGGCCGGTGAGCACGTGCGAGGAGCCGGTGATCAGCGCCATCTTGCCGGGCTCGACCACGCCCAGCCCGATCTGGCCTGCCCAGGCGTCGGCCGGGCCCTGGGCCACCGGGGTGCCGGCGCGCAGGCCGAGCAGCTGGGCGGCGACGGTGCTCAGCCCTGCCACCGGGGTGCCCAGGTCGAGCACCCGCTCGGGGATCTTGTCGAAGACGTCGCCGCAGCCGATGGTCTCGTAGAAGTCGGTGGGCCAGCCGCCCTGGGCGCGGTTGTAGTACATCCGCAGCGCGGCCGAGTTGATGTTGGTGGTCCACTCGCCGGTGAGCTTGAAGTTGATCCAGTCGGGGGCATCGACCAGCTTGGTGGCGGCTTGGTAGGTGTCGGGCTCGTTCTCCTTGAGCCAGGCAGCCTTGAAGGGGTACCACTCGGCGGTGGCCGGGGCGGTGCCGGCACCGTTGTAGAGGCGGGCGACGGAGTCGGAGGTCTCGGCGCGGGCGGCCTGCTCGGTGGCGCGCACATCCATCCACATGATCGCGGGGCGCAGCTCCTCGCCCTTGTCGTTCATGGCCACCACGGTCATGGTGGTGGCGTCGTAGCTGATGCCGGCGATCTCGTGGGCCTGGATGCCCGCCGAGGCCATCGCCTTGTGGCAGGAGGCCTGCAGCGCCTGCCACCAGTCCTCGGGGCTCTGCTCGGCCCAGCCGGAGCGCGGGTGGGTGGTCTTGTAGGCGGTGGCCGCGAAGGTGACCGGACGACCCTGCAGGTCGAAGATGGCCACGCGGCAGCTCTCGGTGCCGTAGTCGATGCCCAGCAGGTAGGGGCCGGTGCTCTTGCTCATGGGTGGAACCTCCTGGCGCGGCTCTGCGCCCTGGATCGGGTGTGAGGGTATGGCGGAGCCGACCCGGGTGGGCCGGTCTCCGGGTCTTCGGTGTGGTGTTGTTGCCGGGCCGGCGGCGCCGGGCCTCGGATGCGTCTGCTGACGGGGCTCGTCAGTGGGTGTCGGGGTCGTTCTGCTCGGTCCAGCCGAGCTCGTCCCAGACCGACTGCGGCAGCAGCCGGTCGATGCGGTCCAGCACGTAGGTGGGCAGGTGCTCGGTGGACAGCGCCCGCACGTCCTCGGCGGTCGCCTCACCGGTCAGCACCAGCGCGGAGCGCATGTCGGTGTCCAACGCCATCTGGATGTCGGTCTGCAGCCGGTCGCCCACCATCACGCAGTTGGTGACCTCGACGTCGAGGCCCGCGAGGGACTCGGTGAGCATCACCGGAGAGGGCTTGCCCAGGCTGACCTGGCAGGTGGTGTTCGTGCAGGCCTCGATCGCGGCGGTGATGGCCGCGCAGTCGGGCTCCCCTCGCCCGCCCGGGAAGGGGCAGAAGCGGTCGGGATTGGTCTGGATCAGGAAGGCCCGCTTGTGGAACCAGATGGCGTCGAAGGCGATCTGGAGCTTGCGGTAGTCAAAGCTGCGGTCATAGGAGGCGATGACGATGTCGATCTCCTCCGGGTTCTCGCTGAGGGTGAAGCCCGCCTCGCGCAGCGCATTGCACAGCGGCTTCTCCGCGATCGGGAAGAGCACCGCCTCGGGGTGGTTGGCCTTGAGCCAACGGGTGGTGGTGACCACCGTGTTCGCGATGTCCGCGACGTCGGTGGGCAGGCCGAGCTTCGCCAGCTTGACGGCGTACTGCTCGGGGTCCTTGGTGGGGTTGTTGGATAGGAAGCGCACCGGGATGTCCCGACGACGCAGCTCGTTGATCATCCGGGCCGCCCCGGGCAGCAGGTGGTCGCCCAGGTAGATGGTGCCGTCCATGTCGAAGACATAGGCGTCGTGCAGCTCGGTCGGATTGACGATCACGTCGTGGGACATCCCGGTACTCCTGTGGTGGTGCTGAGGGTCAGGCGAGCAGGGCGGCCAGGCCGACCACGACGGTGTTCATGATCCAGATGGCCGAGGCCGGAGGATCGACGTGGGTGGTGCCGCGGTCGTACCAGACCCGGGCGAAGAACTCGCAAAGCCAGCCGGACAGGATGCCGAAGAGGGCGCCGATCAGGATGGACAGGGCGGCCAGGGTCCACTCATGGGAGCCCCAGGTGCCGTTCCAGTCGAAGCTGGAGCCGGCGAGGACGGGCAGGAACATCACGCCGGCGAGGCCGCCGATGTTGGTGATGTGGTGCTGCACCGGCATGTTGAAGCCCATGATCAGGAACAGGATGATGATGGCCGAGATGGCGAAGGGGAAGCTGTTGGCCAGCGGAGCGGCCCCCTTGACGAAGTGGGCGATCATGATCGAGACGCCGGCGGCCAGTGCACCGAAGAAGGCACCCAGGCCCACCAGGTAGCCCCACTTCTCCTGCCAGGGCAGCCACTGGCTCTCGGGGTTCGGGGCGATCCTGCCCATGAAGCCGGAGGCACCCTTGTTGTACTTCTCCGAGTTCAGGATGGAGCCGGAGCCGGTCTTGGAGCCGAAGAGCAGCCGCACGATGAGCGCGGAGGTGACAACGGTGAGGGCCACGGAGTCGGTGTGCTTGCCGAACCACGGGATGTAGCTGACGGCGATCTGGAAGAGGTAGCCGAACAGACCGAACAGGGCGCCCACGATCAGGACGTCCTGGCGGCCCAGGCCGGCCAGCGGGGCGTTGATGTCCTTGGCGGACTCCAAGTAGCCCTTCTTCCAGGCATAGGCGGCACCCGCGACGCCGCCGGCGAACATCACGTAGGGGCCTGCGAAGGGGCCGAAGGCCACGTAGTCGAAGCCGATGGTGGAACCGGTGCCCGCGAAGATGCCCCAGGAGAACAGGACGCAGAAACCGGTGAGGACGAAGGCGAAGTTGCCGCCGATGGCGGCGCCGACGTAGCCACCTGCCAGTGCGGCCAGCAGGCCGAACAGGAAGATGCCGAGTGATGCAGTGAACATCAGTGTTCCTTAGTGGTGATGCCGCAACGGTGCGGCGGTGTGGTTCCCCCGCTGATCGAGCTGGGGAAGGTGTGGTGGGGGCAGGTCAGCAGGAGGCGGGAGCGTCGTCGGGGGTACCGCCGAGCTCGGCCTCGTAGGAGGAGATGGCAGCCACCTTGGGGGCGGAGCTGCTGCTGGGGTCGAAGTCGTAGCCGAAGAACTCCTTGGCCAGGCGACGGGCCAGGAAGGGGCCGATCACCCGCTGGCCCAGGCAGAGCACCTGGGCGTCATTGCTGAGCACCAGGCGTTCCACGCTGAAGGAGTCGTGGGCGGTGCAGGCGCGCACGCCGGGCACCTTGTTGGCGCTGATGGCCATGCCCATCCCGGTGCCGCAGACCAGCACGGCGCGGTCCACGCTGCCGTCGGCCACCAGCTTGGCCACCTTGACCCCGACATGGGGGTAGTCGACGTCCTCACCGGCCGCGACGCCGCAGTCGATCACCTCGTCGATGCGCTCGTCCGCCGCGAGATCCGACTTGATCAGGTCCTTGTACTCGACGCCGGCGATGTCTGCGCCGACCGCGACTCGATATCCCATGGATTGTTCCTTCCAGCAACACTGCTCGTCAGGCGAGCGGCAGACACCGCACACCGGAAAACTACCATCGACCATGCGCAAAGCACCATGATTTGTGTGAACTTTCCGCAGCGGCCATCCCGCTGCGGCTCAGCCTAGGCATCCACGCCGGGTGGCGGACAGACGTGCAGTGGATTTGGGAAATTTCACAGGCTGGCGACCAGCACCTGCACACCCTCCGCCGCCAGCGCCTCGCGCGTCGCCCGGGGCGTGGCGGCATCCACCACCACCACATCGAAGTCGGTGAGCGCGGCGAAGGCGTGCAGCGCCCGCCGCGCGAACTTGCTGTGGTCGATCACCAGCACCTTCGTGCTGGCCGCACGCATCATGGCCTTCTTCACCTCGACCACGTCCTCGTAGGGGTGCATGCAGTGGCCGTCGACGATGCCGGAGGCCGAGACCACGCAGAAGTCGGCGTGCATCGCCTCGATGGCGGCCACCGTGCTGGGCCCCATCATGGACTGCGCCCACGGCTGGTACTCCCCGCCCAGTACGAACAGCCGCACGTCGTCGCGTCGCTCCAGTTCCTGGGCCGCCAGCAGCGAATTCGTCACCACGGTCAGCGGGCTGACGTTCTCCAGCGCCCGCAGCAGCCAGACACCCGAGGTGGAGTCGTCCAGCATGACCGAGCTGCCGGGCTGCACCAGTGGCGCGAGGACCTCGGCCATCGCCTGCTTGACCGGGGCATTCTGCTCCAGTCGGAAGCCGGCCGAGGCCTCCTGCAGGCTGCTGGCCACCGCCAGCACCTGGCCCCGCTGGCGCTGCACGATGCCGGCCTCCTCCAGAGCTGCCACATCGCGGTAGATGGTCATCAGGCTGACGCCGGCAGAGGAGGCCAGCGCCTCGACGCTCATGGCACCCCGCTTGATCACGGCCTCCGCGATCTTCTGGTGGCGGGCCCGCTGGGCGCTCAGGCTCCCCCGGCCGCCATGGGTGGCGCCGGTTCCCGGAGTCTCGTCGGGCACGCGGGTTGCCTCTGCCATGGGTCTTCCTCGTCCTCGGGGGTGCTGGTCATTATTACACCTTGTGAACGTGCAAATGCTGCACACCGGTGAGAAATTTCCCACGAACGGCGTGAATCATGCGGACTCCATGCTGGCGCGGCGCATCTCCGGCAGCGCGAAGGCCGCCGCAGCCGCGAGCGCGAAGGCCGCCGAGAAGACCGCGAAGGCCAGCTGGTTGCCGCCACGGGTGACCAGTACCGGCACCAGCAAGGGGGCGATGATCGACGCGATCCGCCCGAAGGCGGCCGCCGCACCGGTGCCGGTGCCGCGGATCGAGGTGGGATAGATCTCCGGGCCGATGGCATAGAGCGCACCCCAGGCACCCAGGTTGAAGAAGCTGAGCATGCAGCCGGCCGCCAGCACCAGGGCCGGTGTGCCTGCCTGGCCGTAGGCCAGCGCCGCCACCGCCGAGCCGAACAGGAAGGTGGCCAGCGTGGCGCGTCGGCCCCAGACCTCCACCAGCCAGGCCGCCACGGCATAGCCGGGCACCTGGGCCAGCGTCATGATGAGCGTCCACTCGAAGCTCTTGACCATGCTGAATCCGCTCTTGACCAGCAGCGAGGGGATCCAGATGAAGGCCCCGTAGTACGACAGGTTGATCCCGAACCAGACCAGCCACAGGGCGACGGTGCGGCCCCGCATCCTGGGCGACCAGATGGTCTCGGGGTCGGCGTCGGCGACCACCCGGCCCTCCTGCTCTGCCGGCAGGTGCTCGGGCGGCGCGATGCCGGAGGGCTCCTCGAAGGCACGCACCGCGGCCTCCGCCTCGGCGTGGCGGCCGCGGGCCTCCAGGAAGCGCACGGACTCCGGCAGCTTCCAGCGCACCACGGCGGCGTAGAGGGTGGGGACGATGCCCACCGCCAGCGCCCACCGCCAGCCGTTCTCGCTGTGCGGGATCACCAGGAAGGCCAGCAGGGCGGCCAGCAGCCAGCCCAGGGCCCAGAAGGCCTCCAGCGCCACCACCATCCGGCCGCGGATCGCGCGCGGCGCGAACTCACTGACCAGGGTCGAGGCCACCGGCAGCTCGGCGCCCAGCCCCAGGCCCACCACGAAGCGCAGCACCATCAGCACCGCCACGCTGCCCGCCAGGGCGGAGGCGCCGGTGGCGAGGCCGTAGAGGAGCAGGGTGGCGGCGAAGACCTGGCGCCGGCCGATCCGGTCGGCCAGCAGTCCGCCCAGGGAGGCGCCCAGCGCCATCCCGACGAAGCCGATGGAGCCGATCCAGCTGGTCTGGGTCAGGCTCAGCTGCCACTGCGCGCTCAGCGCCGCCATCACGAAGCTGATCAGGCCCACGTCCATGGCGTCCAGCGCCCAGCCGATGCCCGAGCCCACCAGCAGCCGGCCGTGCTCGCGGTTGAAGGGCAGGCGCTCCAGGCGCTCCGCACGGGTGGGCACGGCGGACGGTGACGGCTGTGTCATCTCAGGGCTCCGATCGGGCGGGCGCGGGCGGTGGCACGCAGGGCTGGCAAGCGAACAGTAGCTGGGCTGGACGAGGGCCCCGAAGTCCGCCGCGGATGATTACGCTGAAGGCATGCCCACCCCCACCATCAGGCCGGCGGCCGAGCGCGACCTGGAGCGGATCACCACCATCTACAACGAGGCCGGCGTGGGGACCACCGCCAGCTACGACCTGGACCCGGTCACCGTCGACGAACGACGCGCCTGGTGGCAGCACAAGAGCGCCCAGGGCCATCCGGTGCTGGTGGCCGAGGTCGACGGCCAGGTGCTGGGCTTCGCCGCCTACGGCAGCTTCCGGGACAAGGCCGGCTATGCCCGGACCGTGGAGCACAGCGTCTACGTGGCCGAGGGCGCCCGGGCGGCCGGCATCGGGCGGATGCTGATGACTGCCCTGGTGGACCGCGCTCGCGGCGACGGGATGCACGTCATGGTGGGGGTGCTGGACGCGGACAACGAGGCCTCGGTCAGCTTCCACGAGCGGCTCGGCTTCGTCGAGGCGGGTCGGCTGCACCAGGTGGGCCGCAAGTTCGACCGCTGGCTCGATGCCGTCTTCGTCGAGCTGGTGCTCTGAGCCCAGGGGGCGTGCCGGGGCCGTCGTCCCATAGGGTGGCTGCATGAATGCCTACCACGCGGACTCCAGCGAACTCGTCGACAAGGAAATCCTCACCTGGCAGGGCTTCGGTGACGCCAGCCGGGAGCTCGCGCAGCAGGTGGTGGACTCCGGCTTCGAGCCGGAGATCGTGATCGCCGTGGCCCGTGGCGGCATGCTGCCGGGCGGCGCCCTCACCTACGCCATGGGCACCAAGCTCACCGACGCCATCAACGTCGAGTTCTACACCGACGTGCACGAGACCCTGCCCGACCCGGTGCTGCTCGCCCCGATGCTCGACACCGACTCGATCAAGGGCAAGCGGGTGCTGGTGGTGGACGACGTGGCCGACTCGGGCCGCACCCTGGCGCTGGTGATCGAGCTGCTGCAGGGCTTCGGTGCCGAGGTGCGCAGCGTTGTGCTCTACGCCAAGCCCACCACCGTGGTGCAGCCCGACTACGTCTGGGCCCACACCGACCAGTGGATCGTCTTCCCCTGGTCCGCCGAGCCGCCGGTGACCGCCCAGCGCTGATCCCCCGGGCTGAGGGTTCGGCCTCGGCACAGCCCGGCCTGCGCCACCACCCCGGGCCCCGATGCCATGATGTGGCCCATGTCGACCACACCGCAGGCCGCAGCCGAGGCCTCCTCCCGCACCCTCGTCGAGCTGCAGGGCATCGACGTCGTCCCCGACAGCCAGCGCACCGCGAAGCCCTCGGACCTGTTCTGGCCCTGGTTCGCGGCCAATGTCTCGGTCTTCGGCATGAGCTACGGCTCCTACCTGTTCGGCTTCTCGATCTCCTTCTGGCAGGCCACCGTGGTGGCGCTGCTGGGCATCGTGACCAGCTTCATGCTGTGCGGCATCATCGCCATCGCCGGCAAGCGGGGCTCGGTGCCCACCATGGTGCTCTCCCGGGCCGCCTTCGGCGTGCAGGGGCAGAAGGTGCCCGGCCTGATCAGCTGGCTCACCTCGATCGGCTGGGAGACCAGCCTCACCATCACCGCCACCCTGGCCACCGCCACGGTCTTCGACCGGCTGGGCTGGAGCCACGGCACCACCACGAAGATCATCGCCTGCGTGGTGATCGCGGCCATCATCGTGGTGGCCTCGGTGCTGGGCTACCACACCATCATGAAGCTGCAGTCGATCCTGACCTGGATCACCGGCGCCTTCACCATCGGTTTCATGGCGCTCACCATCAGCCACATCGACTGGGCCACGGTCAGCTCGATGCCCTCGGGCTCGCTGGCCTCCTGCATCGGTGCCCTTGTGATGGTGATGACCGGCTTCGGGCTGGGCTGGATCAACATCGCCGCGGACTGGTCTCGCTACCAGCACCGCGACGCCAGCAACGGTTCGATCGTCTTCTGGAACACCTTCGGTGGCTCGGTGGCCCCGATGCTCCTGGTGGTCTTCGGCCTGCTGCTGGCCTACTCCGACGAGGACCTGATGGGCGCCATCCAGGGCGACCCGATCGGCGCCCTGTCCAGCATCCTGCCCACCTGGGCGCTGCTGCCCTTCCTGCTGGTGGCCGTGCTGACCCTGATCTCCGGCGCCGTGCTGGGCATCTACTCCTCCGGCCTGACCCTGCTCAGCCTGGGCATCGACATCCCCCGCCCCGCGGCCGCCGCCATCGACGGCACCATCCTCACGCTGGCCACCATCTACGTGGTCTTCTTCGCCAAGAACTTCCTGGGCCCCTTCCAGTCCTTCCTGGTCACCCTGGGCGTGCCGCTGGCGGCCTGGGCCGGCATCATGATCGCCGACATCCTGCTGCGTCGTCGCCCCTACGACGAGCTGGCCCTGTTCGACGGACGCGGCCGCTACGGCCAGTTCAACTGGATCTCGATCGCCCTCATGGTGATCGCCTCGGTGGTCGGCTGGGGCCTGGTGATCAACCAGTTCAGCGACGCCTCCTTCAACGACTGGCAGGGCTACCTGCTGGAGCCGCTCGGCCTGGGCCATCGCGGACCCGAGGGCTGGGAGGGCACCTGGCCCTGGGCCAACCTGGGCGTCATCGTCTCGCTGCTGATCGGATTCGGTGGCCACCTGGTGGCGAACCGCGGCACGGTACGTCGCCAGGAGACCGGCGACTACGCCACCGACGCGGCGACCAGCCTGGTGGACGGGGGCCGGGCATGAGCGGGAGCCTCGACGCGATCCGCGAGCACGCCTGGCTGGTGGTGATCGACCACCAGCGGATCTTCGCCGACCCGGCCAGCGAGTGGTGCGCCCCGCGCTTCGCCGAGACCGCGCCCGTGGTGGCGCGGCTGGCCGCCCACTTCGACGAGCGGGTGGTGCTCACCCGCTGGCTGCCGGGCACCGACCGTCGCGGCTCCTGGGCGGACTACTTCGCCACGTGGAGCTTCGCCGACCGGCCCGACGAGGACCCGGTCTTCGAGCTGGTGCCCACCGCCACCGACCTGGCCGACCGACCCACGGTGGACGTGTCCACCTTCGGCAAGTGGGGCCCGCAGCTGGCCGAGGTCACCGGGGAGCACCCGCACCTGGTGCTGGCCGGCGTGGCCACCGACTGCTGCGTCATCTCCACCGCGCTCGCGGCGGCCGACGCGGGCTGCACCGTCACCGTGGTCTCCGACGCCTGCGCCGGGTCCAGCGACGAGAACCAGGCTGCGGCCCTGCATGTGATGGGCCTCTACGCCCCGCAGATCCGCGTGGTCACCAGCCAGCAGCTGCTGGGCTGACGCGCCGGGTGCTCAGCGGCCCAGGCCGCCGAGCACCCGGTCCATCACCTTGTCCGGGAGCACCCGCCGGGCGGTCACCGCGGCCCGGGCGCCGGTGCCCACCGCATAGCGGGTGCGCGGGTGGGTGGCCATCGAGGCGGCCACCACGGCCTGCGCCACCACCCTCGGGTCGGAGCCCAGCGAGGAGCGGTCGGCCAGCGCGAGCATCCGCGCCATCCGTCGGGCCGCCTTCTCGTAGGCGCCGCCCCGGCTGACCGCCAGGAAGTCCTTGCGCGCCACCTGATTCCACTCGCTCACCACGATGCCCGGCTCCACCATGGCGACGTGGATGCCGAAGGGCTTGAGCTCCAGGCGCAGCGAGTCGCTGAAGCCCTCCACGGCGAACTTGCTGGCGTGGTACCAGGCAGCGAAGGGCTCGTAGATCTTGGCACCCATCGAGGAGATGTTGACGATCCGGCCCTGCCCCTGGGCACGCATCGTGGGCAGCACCAGCTGGATCATCCGGGCCAGGCCGAACAGGTTGACCTCGAACTGGGCCCGGCCCGCCTCCAGCGGCAGGTCCTCCACCGCGCCGTAGCCGCCCAGACCGGCATTGTTGACCAGCACGTCGATCCGGCCGGCGCCGGCCAGCACCGCGTCGACGAAGAAGCGCATGCTGGCCTCGTCGGTGACGTCCAGCGGCAGCACCCGGATTCCCTCGGCGTTCAGCTCCGCCATCAGCTCGGTGCGCCGTGCACCGGCCCAGACCTCGAAACCGGCCCGCGCCAGCTCCAGGGCGGTGGCGCGGCCGATGCCCGAGGAGGCGCCGGTGATGATCGCCACCCGACCGGCAGCGGAGGGGCCCTGCTCCTGGCCGGGCCCGCGCGAGGCGGGGTCGGAGTCGGGTGCGGGGACGACGGGGATCTGCTCTGCCATGGCGCCAGCCTAGTCAGCGGCTCCGCGGACCGGCCCGCGGAGCACGGGGGCACCCGGCCGCCGAGCTACTACAGCGTGTCGTTACAGTTGGCCCGACACCTCCCGCACCGACAGGACCTTCGATGAGCACGCTGCTGCTGCCCGCCACCACCGCTGGGGCGGAGACCTCGCACCAGGCCACCCGCACCGTCTACCGGCTGGCGGCCGCGGCGGCCACGCTGACCGTCGCGATGGGCGCCATCAACTCCGCCACCGGCTCCGGCTTCGCCTGCCCCACCTGGCCCGGCTGCTATCCCGGCCGGTTCGGCCCGGAGACCGAGGTGCATGCGCTGATCGAGTTCAGCCACCGCGTGGTTGCCGCCCTCACCACTCCCCTGCTGCTGGTGGCCGCCCTGATGGGACGACGGCTGCCGCGCCAGATGCGGCTGGCACGGCGGCTGCCCTGGCTGGCCATCCTGGGCGCGCTCAGCGCCGCGGTGCTGGGCATGATCACGGTCTTCAACCTGGGCCTGCCCAAGCCGGTGGCCATGTTCGACCTGTTCAGCGCGATGACCTGCATGAGCGCCATGACGGTGGCGACGCTCAGCCTGGAGCACGGCAACGACGAGTGGCGCTGGAGCCCGCTGGCCCGGCTCGGCGGTTGGGCCACCGGCGGCATCGTGCTGGTGCACCTGCTGGGCGTGGCCGTGGCGGGCAAGGGCTCCTTCACCTCCGTGATGGGCTGGCCGCTGTGGCGCCTCACCGAGCACGACGGCGCCCTCGCCCTGCAATGGCTCCGGATGGCAGTGGCCGTGGCCACCATCGCCCTGCTCGGGTTGACCGTGGCCCGGGCCTGGCGCTGGGGCCGGACCCGTCGGGCCGCCGCGGCGCTGGTGCTCTTCGGCCTGGTGGAGTTCACCATCAGCCAGGTGATCGCCGAGCTGGGCACCGAGATGTGGTTCGCCGCCACCTATGCCGGGGCGGCCGCCGTGGTGCTCTTCTGCGCCGTGCTGGTCACCGGGCGTGCGGCGCTGCACCGCGGGGAGCGTCCCGAGGGGATCTGAGGCCGGCTGCCAGCTGCCTCTTGGCCGCCGGGTGGAAGACTTGCTGGGTTCCCACCAGCTCGTCGAGAGGATCCACCCGTGGCACATCCCGTCCTGCCCAGCCGTGACGACCTGGTCCGGTTGAACAGCGTCGAGGGTGCCCACCGCGTGGGTCTGCGGGCGGCGCTCAGCGTCCTGGTGCCGCTGCTGGCGGTGGTCGCCCTGGGTCGCCCCGAGCTGGCGCCCTATGCCAGCTTCGGCGCCTTCACCTCCCTCTACGGGCGCAACCTGCGCCACCTCACCCGGGTGCAGATGCAGCTCTCGGCCGCCGCCACCATGACGCTGGCCGTGTGCACCGGCGTGGTGGTCGGCTGCTACCCGCACCTGGTCTGGTTGCACATCCTCACCGCTGGCGTGATCGCCTTCACCGGCCAGGTCCTCGCCCGCGCGCACAGCTTCCACCCGCCGGGTCCGCTGTTCATGATCTTCGGCTACGGCGCCATCAGCTCCATGCCGCACACCTGGCAGGACCTGCCGCTGGCGCTGCTGGTCTGCGGGCTGTCCGCCCTGTTCAGCTGCCTGGTGGGCGTCGCGGGCGTCCTCGTCGGGCCGGAGAGCCTGGGCCAGGCGTGGCGGCGCACCGGCTGGCTGAAGCTGCAGTTCGTGCACAGCTGGCAACCGGTCTGGATGGCGCTCGGCGTCCTGCTGTCCGGCAGCATCGCCCAGCTCGCCGGGATCGGTCACCCCTACTGGGCGATGGTGGCGGCGCTGGCACCACTCTCCGCTCCGCACATCACCAGCCAGATGACCCGCGCCATCCACCGCAGCATCGGCACCCTGGTGGGCCTGGTGGGTGCCGGCCTGCTGCTGGCCCTGCACCTGCCGCCGGTGCTGCTGGTGGTGGTGATCGCGGTGCTGCAGCTGCTCACCGAGATGTGGGTGGGCCGCAACTATGCCGTCGCGATGGTCTTCATCACGCCGCTGGCGCTGGGCATGGGCCAGGTGGGCGGTGCCCATCCGATCGGGCCGCTGCTCTTCGACCGCGGCGTGGAGACCCTGGTGGGGTCCGTGGTGGGCATCGGCGTCGCCCTGGCCGGCCACGAGCTGCGTCGCCGACGACTGCTGCGCCACGCACCGCTGGGCTGAGCTGTCCACAGCCCGCTGTGGACGGTGGGCCCCTTCCTGTGGAACACGCCGAGGCGGTTGTGGAGTGTTTGGTGGAGAGCGCGAAGTGCGGAAAAGATCACCCCGCCAAGCGGTGGGATCGGCTTGCGGGTGAGCCTGCTGGCACCTACAAAAGGAGGTACGGCCTTCGGGGAAGAGGTCGTGGATGGCTTGGAATCCACAGCTCGTCTTCGCAGTGCGCTGCGCATCGGTTGGGTGACGTGAAACCGATGGGGCTCGACGATCCAGGTGCATCGACCGGATTCGTCACCGCTACCTGGTCAGACCCAGAAGGGCCCTGCGCATCCCTGCGCAGGGCCCTTCCGCACGTCCCCAGCGATCCGGCTCAGTCCACCTTGCGGGCCGCGCCCTTGTCCGCGGACTGCGCGAAGCGGGCGAAGATCTTGAGCGCCGCGGAGACCTCGCGCTGGCGATCGGCCGGCTGCCAGCCCTTGGCCTCCTGCTCCGCGCGACGGGCCTCGAGCTCCGCCTCGTCCAGCTCCACCCGCACGCTGCGGTTGGGGATGTCGAAGCTGATGACGTCGCCGTCGCGGACCAGGCCGATGGCGCCTCCGGAGGCCGCCTCCGGGGAGACGTGGCCCACGCTGAGACCGGAGGAGCCGCCAGAGAAACGGCCGTCGGTGATCAGGGCGCACTTCGGGCCGAGCCCCACGCCCTTGAGGTAGCTGGTGGGGTAGAGCATCTCCTGCATGCCGGGGCCGCCCTTGGGGCCCTCGTAGCGCACCACCACCACGTCGCCCTCGACGACCCTGCCGCCCAGGATCATCTCGACGGCCTCGTCCTGGCTCTCGGCCACCTTGGCGGGGCCGGAGAAGGTCCACTGGTGCTCGGGCACGCCGGCGGTCTTCACGATGCAGCCGTCGGGCGCCAGGTTGCCCTTGAGCACGGCCAGGCCGCCCTCGGTGGTGTAGGCGTGGGCGACGTCGCGGATGCAGCCGGTGGCCGCGTCGGTGTCCAGCGTCGTCCAGCGGTTGGTGGAGCTGAAGGCCTCGGTGGTGCGCACCCCGCCGGGAGCGGCATGGAAGCGCTCGACCGCCTTGGCCGAGGTCTTGCCCGAGCGGATGTCCCAGTCATCGATCCAGCTGGTCAGGTCCGGGGAGTGCACCGAACGCACCCCGGTCTCCAGCATGCCGCCGCGGAAGAGCTCGCCCAGGATGGCGGGGATGCCGCCGGCGCGGTGCACGTCCTCCATGTAGTACTCGGTGGTGTTGGGCGCCACCTTCACCAGGCAGGGGGTCTCGCGGCTGAGCGCGTCGATGTCGTCCTGGTCGAAGTCGACGCCGGCCTCCTGGGCGGCGGCCAGCAGGTGCAGGATCGTGTTGGTGGAGCCACCCATGGCGATGTCCATCCGCATGGCATTGCAGAAGGCCTCCTTGCCGGCGATGGCCAGCGGCAGCACGGAGTCGTCGTCGCCCTCGTAGTACTGGCGGCACAGGTCCACCACCAGGCGGCCGGCGTCCAGGAAGAGCTCGCGGCGGGCGGCGGCGGTGGCCAACGTCGAGCCGTTGCCCGGCAACGAGAGGCCCAGCGCCTCGGTGAGGCAGTTCATCGAGTTCGCGGTGAACATGCCCGAGCAGGAGCCACAGGTGGGGCAGGCGTTCTGCTCGATGGCGTCGATCTGCTCGTCGGAGACGTTCTGGTCGACGGATTTGATCATGGCGTCGATCAGGTCGAGCCGCTCGGTGCCGTTGGCGTCGTCGGAGACGATGCCCTTGTCCACCTCGTCGGGGGCGCCGGCGACGACCCGCTCGCCCAGCATCCGGCCGGCCTCCATCGGGCCGCCGGAGACGAAGACGGTGGGGATGTTGAGCCGCAGCGCGGCCAGCAGCATGCCGGGGGTGATCTTGTCGCAGTTGGAGATGCAGACCAGGGCGTCGGCCTGGTGGGCGTTGACCATGTACTCGACGCTGTCGGCGATCACCTCGCGGCTGGGCAGCGAGTAGAGCATGCCGGAGTGGCCCATGGCGATGCCGTCGTCCACGGCGATGGTGTTGAACTCGCGCCCGATGCCGCCGGCCTCGGCCACCGCACCCGCCACCAGCTGACCCATGTCCTTGAGGTGGACGTGGCCGGGCACGAACTGGGTGAAGGAGTTCGCGATGGCGACGATCGGCTTGCCGAAGTCGTCATTGGTCATGCCGGTGGCGCGCCACAGGGCGCGGGCTCCGGCCATGTTGCGGCCGTGGGTGGTGGTGCGGGAACGAAGTGCGGGCATGCCACCAGCCTATGGCCCCGGCCGCTGCGCCCGGCCGGCGTCCAGCAGTGGACGGCTCAGAGCTGGTGGCGCAGCCAGTCCTCCAGCACCGGGACATGGCTGGCCTCCACGTCCTTGGCGTCGCTCACCAGCGCCAGCAGGCCGTTGTGGCGGGCCACACCGGTCCGGATCTGGTCCAGCAGCTCGTCGTGGTCGGCCTCGGTCAGCTCGGTGCTGTAACGCCGCACGAAGTCGTCGTGACGGGCCTCGCGGTCGGCGTGGTACCAGCGGCGCAGGTCCGGGGACGGGGTCAGGTCCTTGGCCCACAGGTCGTGCGGCAGCTGCTGCTTGGCGAGTCCGCGGGGCCAGAGCCGGTCCACCAGCACCCGGTATCCCGCGCCCGGCTCCTCGCGGGCCTTCTGCCTCTCGATGCGCATGCCGGCCACGCTAGCGCGGGCGATGAACCGGGCTCAGCGCGGACCGAAGTCCGCCAGCACGCGCCGCACCACGGCTGCCGGATCCTCGGCCTGCATCACGTGGCGCACCATCGCGACGCCCGCTATCCCGGTGCCGGCCAGGGCGGCGACGTCGTCGGGCGTGACATCGCCGATGGCCACGACAGGGAGCGCGGAGGCCTGGACCAGGGGCCGGTAGCCGTCGACGCCCAAGGCGGGTCGGGTCACCTGCTTGGTGGGGGTGGGGCGGAAGGGCCCGGCACCCAGGTAGTCCACCACGCCCACCAGCTCCTGCGCCTGCTGCACCAGCTCCAGGGTGCCGGTGGTCCAGCCCACCACGGCCTCGGGCCCCAGCAGGGCGCGCGCCGCGCGAGGCGGCAGGTCGTCCACGCCCAGGTGGACGCCGTGCACCGGCGCCCCCGCCTCGCGGGCCGCCCAGGCCACGTCAGCGCGGTCATCCACCACGACGCGGCAGTCCGGTGCCGCCTGGTGCACCGCCCGGGCCAGGTGACCGGTCAGCTCCAGCAGCTCGCGGGTGGTGGCCTGCTTGGCCCGTACCTGCACCACCCCGGCACCCGCGGCGGCCGCGGCAGCGGCCTGCTCCACGGTGCGCCGGTCGGTTCCGGAGGTCACCACGTACATCCGCAGGTCCATCACCACTCCTGTCCCCCGGCCACCCCGTGGGCGCCCGGTGCGTCGTCGACACAGCGCTTCTCGCTGCGCCGTTCCCCGGCCAGGGCCGGCTCGTCGAGCCCGAAGACCTCGTCCAGCAGGGCCGCGCGGAAGCTGCCCGGGCCCCGGGATCGGCGCTCGGCCCGCTCCCCCGCCAGCGCCAGCCAGCTGGTGGCGGCGACGGCTGCCTCGAGCGCCCAGCCGGGGCCGCGGCGGGCGCCCAGCGCCAGGTCCGCGGCACAGCAGGCCGCGGTCAGCGCTCCCAGGGCGCAGCCGGTGCCGGTGACCCGGGAGAGCATCGGTGTGCCGTTGGCCAGCCGCACCACTCGCTCGCCGTCGGTGAGGTGGTCCACGGGGCCGCTGACCGCCACCACGCAGCCGTGCTCGCGGGTCAGCCGGGCTGCGGCCGCCAGCGCCTGTTCCGGCGCCTGGGTGGCATCGGCCCCGCGCCCGCCGGTCCCGTCGCCGGTCAGCACCAGCAGCTCGGAGGCATTGCAGCGCACCACGTCGGGCCGGAGCGTCAGCAGCTCCCGGGCCAGCGCCACGCGGGAGGGCGCCGGGCCGATGGCGGCCGGGTCCAGCACCCACGGCAGGCCTCGCTCCACCGCCACCGGGAGGGTTGCGAGCATGCCGGCCCGCCCCTCCTCCGAGAGGGTGCCCAGATTCACCAGCAGGGCGTCGGCGAGCCCGGTGGTGGCGGGCGCCTCGCGCTCGGTCCAGGTCATGGTGGGCCGGGCGCCGGCGGCCAGCAGCAGGTCGGCCACCAGCTCCATGCTCACCGTCGCGGTGAGGCAGTGCACCAGCGGGGCGCTCTCGCGCACCGCGGCCAGGATCCGGGCGGTGCGGCTCATACCCGGGTCCGCTCGATCTCGCGCGGCGAGAGCCGGGGGCCGACGGCGGCAAAACCCGCCACCAGCAGCCCTCCGACGGCCAGTACGGTCGGGACGGCCCAGTCGCCCAGCGCACCGGTCAGCCGCGGCAGCCACCACGGGTACAGCGCCGGCAGCACCAGCGAGGCGGAGTAGGCGGTGCCGTAGCCGGTGGAGCGGACGTGCGCGTCGAAGCCCTCGCTGAGGTAGGCACCCACCGGGCCGTAGGCCGCGACGGTGACCGCCTGCAGCGCCACGGCCCCGGCCACCACCTGCCACAGCGGGCCGGCGCCGTGCAGCACCCAGCGCCACAGCAGCGGTGCCAGCACAGCAGCCGCCAGACCCCAGCCCACGAAGCAGATGCGACGGCCGATCACGGTGGACAGCTGCCCGGCCAGCGCCATCACCAGCGCCTGACCCACCGAGGCCAGGCCCATCACCAGGGCCACCTGGCCGGCATCCAGCCCGCGCACCACGGCCAGCCGGGAGGCCAGCAGCACGGCCACCATGTTGGTCATCAGCCACAGCCCGCTCATCAGGCCGAACATCCGCCAGAAGTCGCCGGCCCGCGGCCCCGCGAGCACCTCGCGCAGGCTGCCCCGTCGGGCCTCGGCGACGGCCGGGGCCGCGGCGTCGCGGACCTGGCGCCGGTACCAGCCGAGCATCGCCAGGCTGGCCCACCCTCCGGCCAGGAAGCTCGCCCGCCAGCCCCAGCGGGCGTAGGCCTCGGTACCGAACAGCGCCAGCTGCATGGCGGTGACGAAGGCGATGGTGGCCTGGGCCGAGGGCGACATGGCCATCGCCAGCCCGCTCACCAGGCCGCGCTGGCGCGGGCGGCTCCACTCCATCGCCAGCGGGATGGCCGCGCTGTACTCGCCGGCCAGGAAGACCCCGCCCAGGAAACGCAGCGCCACCAGGGCGACGAAGGTGGCGGCCCCGAGCACCTGGTGGGAGGGCAGGCAGGCGATCAGCAGGGTGCAGGCGGCGGTTCCGGCGATCGCGACGCGGGTGGTGCGGGTGCGCCCCACCCGGTCGGCGATCCGGCCGAAGACGACCGCGCCCACCGGACGTCCCAGCAGGGTGGCGGCCACCACCAGGGCCGTCCCGGAGGCCGCCCCCGTGGGCCCGACCAGCCGCCCCATGGCCGGCGCCAGCGCCACCACGGGCAGGAAGATGTGGGTCTGGTCCACGAAGTTGCCCACCACACCGCCCACCACGGCAGCGGGGGTGCCGCGCCCGGCGGGGCGCTGCTGGGTGGCTCGTGGCACGGCTGCCACCGACGTCATCTGGCCTCGCTTCCTTCGCCGGCATGACCCGGGCAGGTTCGAACGGTACGGACGGCTGCAGTCCTGTCTCAGCCCCTGCCGGGGCTCCCGTGGGATCGGCACCGACCCTAGCGGGCGACCCTCGCAGCTGGAAAGCTGCCGTGCGTGAGCATCCCGAACCTGCTGTCCATCGCCGGCTCCGACCCCAGCGGAGGGGCCGGGATCCAGGCCGACCTCAAGACCTTCACCGCCCACGGCTGCTTCGGCACCACCGTGGTGACCGCGCTGACCGCGCAGAACACCCGCGGCGTCACCGGGGTGCTGCCCACCGAGGCCGGCTTCGTCGCCGACCAGCTGGCCACCCTGCTCGACGATGTGCGGATCGACGCGGTCAAGATCGGCATGCTGGGCTCCGTGGAGGTGGCCCGCGGTGAGTGAGGCGCTGCGTGGACCGCTGACCGGGGTGCCGGTGGTGCTGGATCCCGTGATGGTGGCCACCAGTGGCGACTCACTGGCGGCCGAGGGGGTGCGGGAGGCCATCGTCGAGCTGCTGGCCCACTGCAGCCTGGTCACCCCGAACCTGCCCGAGGCCGCGGGCCTGACCGGCGAGGAGCCGGCGTCGGACCGAGGCGCGATGGCCCGCCAGGCGCAGGCCCTGCTGGGCCTGGGGGCACCCGCCGTGCTGCTCAAGGGCGGGCACCTGGGTGATGACGGCGACCAGGTCTGGGACCTGGTGGCGCGGCGAGGCCCGGACACCTCTCAGGGGCCGCGGCTCGACTGGCTGGACGGGCCGCGGGTGCGCACCCGCAACACCCACGGAACCGGCTGCACCCTGAGCTCGGCCGTCGCCGCGAACCTGGCGCACGGCCTGGACCTGGTGGAGGCCTGCCGACGGGCCAAGGAGTGGCTGGCCCGTGCGCTGGCCTCCTCCGAGCAGCTGTCGGTGGGCGACGGGTCCGGGCACGGTCCGGTGAACCACCTGGAGGCCAGCTGGGTGACCCTGCGTTGAGCCCAACCTGAGACGATCCCAAGCGCAGTCTGGAGGTTGGCTGAATCAGCTTGGAAAGAGCTGAAACAAAGCCGCTCGGGCGGCTGCTTTCTCTTTCGGTACAGCAATCTGGAGCCATGTCATCCGCCATCGGAATCTCCCTGCTCGCCGCCTTCGCCCTGGGCCTGTTCATCCTGGTTCCCTTCCTGCTCGCTCCCTTGGTGCTGGGCGCCGCCTGGCTGCAGCGCCGCCACCAGCTGGCCGCGACGACCCCGGCCTCCGAGCGGATCACGCTGCCGCTGGCCGACCAGCCGCGTCGCGTGGCCGTGGGCGACGAGGTGGACGTGCTGGCCGTGGAGACCGAGGAGCAGGACCAGCCCGAGGCCCCGGCCCGGCAGGGCACCAGCCTGGAGGACGGGGACCAGGTGGAGGAGCCCCGGGAGCAGGCCGCCGAGGGCCAGGCGCCCGTGGTGGCCAGCACCTCGATGCTGACCCAGGCTGCCTGACTACGACCCGGGGAGGATGGCCTCCCCCTACTGGAGCAGGACCCGGCACCCGGAGAACCATCCCGGGTGCCGATGTGCGTACCGGGCCGGCAGGGAGAGGCTTGGGCCATGATGAACCTGCTCGGCATCCTCGCCGCCCTCGCCGTCACCCTGCTGCTGTGGCTGGTGGCCCCGCTGCTGATGGCCCCGCTGATCCTGGCGGTCGCCGCGCTGTCGGGCATCCGGCTCCCCCGCCGCCATCGTGGCGGCGGCACCGCGCCGCACCTCTCCCGACGCACCGACGTGCACCTGGTGGAGGCGGAGCACCCGCACCGGGTCCTGGTCCGAGCCGCCTGACCAGCACCGAGGTTGGACATCCGCCCCATAGGATGGACCCATGATCATCAGCGTCGCCGGCGAGCACCAGATCCGCCTGGCACCGGAGCTGGCCACCGTGCACCTCGCCGTCGAGGTGGAGGGGGACGAGGCCGGCACCGTGGTGGCCGAGGCCGAGGACACCACCCGGGACCTGCTGCAGCGACTCGCGCAGCTGCGCGAGGCCGGCGCGGTGGAGCGCTGGACCCTGGAGGCCCTGACCACCACCAGCTGGCAGGCATGGGGCGAGCAGGGGCGCCCCGGCGCGCTGCGCCACCGGGCCCAGCAGCTGGCCGAGGTGGTCTTCACCGACTTCACCGCCCTGCCCACCGAGACCTCGGCCTGGGCCGCTCGCGAGGGCATGGTGGTGCGCGGCGTCGACTGGGACGTGACCGAGGACACCCGCCGCCGCCACGAGGCGCAGGTGCTCGCTGCCGCCGTCGAGCAGGCTGCCGAGCGCGCCACCGTGATGGCGCGCGCGGCCGGGCGCCGTCAGGTGGACTTCCTGGAGATCGCCGATCCCGGCCTGTTGTCCCAGCCGCTGGCCGAGCAGGGCGTGATGATGGCCCGGATGGCCAAGGACGGCGAGGAGCACACGGTGCAGCTCAGCCCGGCGCCGGTGCTGCTGTCGGCGCGGGTGCAGGCCCGCTTCGAGGCCTGAGCCTCACTGCGACTCGGCCAGCTCCTTGAGCCGCTGGATGGAGGCCAGCAGCTTGTCGGAGGTGGTGGCCCGGGCACGGTCCATCCGCTTCTCGTCCTGCAGCGCCGTCCAGTCGTAGGTGTGGCGCACCAGGGTGCGTCGCGGCCCGCGCGGTTCCAGCTCCCAGCGCCACAGCTGGCCCGGCTGCGGCTCGCCCACCGGCGACGGCTTCCAGGCGATCAGCCGGCCCTCGGTGAACTCCACCACCTCGTTCTCGCGCACGCTCTGGCCGGTGTTGGTCATCCGGAAGACCTGGCCCACCGTGTGCACCCGCTGGCCCTCGGGGGCCTCGGCGAGGTTGTCGTTGCCGTCCCACCGCGGTTGCTGGGCCGGGTCGGCGATCAGCTCGAAGATGGTCTCGAAGCCCGCCTCGACCTCGAGTTCTGCGCTCACGATGCGTTCGTCGCTCATGGGCCCATCCAAGCAGCCGGGGCGCGCGAACAACAGAGGCCCGGGCCGACCCCGTCAAGCGGGCACGGTGCCGGCCGGCTCAGCGGCCCAGGGTCTCCTCGATCTCGCGACGGTGGTCCGCAGGCAGGCTCACCTGCCCGGCGCGCAGCGCGCCGCGGCTCATCATGTGCGAGGCCACCGGGGTGGTGAGCAGTTGGAAGAGGGCCACCAGCACCAGCATCCCGACGCTGATGCCCGAGCGCAGGCCCACGCCGACGCCGAGCAGGACCAGCACGATGCCCAGCACCTGCGGCTTGGTGGCGGCGTGCATCCGGCTCAGCAGGTCGGGGAAGCGGACCAGGCCCACGGCGGCGCAGAAGCACAGCAGGGAGCCGGCCAGCAGCAGGACGGCGGAGAGCAGGTCCAGGACGTGGTTCACGGCGTCTCCCTCTCGGGCCGGGCGGGCAGCGGGTCGTCGCTGCTGGTGAAGTCCTCGTCCACGTCGCGCGCGACGAAGCGCGAGATGGCAACGGTGGAGACGAAACCCAGCAGGGACAGGGTGATCAGGATCGGCAGGGTGGCGACGTGTCCCCCGGCCACCGCCTCCAGGCCCAGGGCGCAGACCAGCACGGAGACCAGCACGTCATTGGCCAGTGCCCGGTTCAGCACCGTGGGGCCCACCACCATCCGGGTGACGGCGAGCAGCGCGGAGCAGGCCAGCAGGATGCCGCAGGCCCACCAGATGATGGTGATCACGGGCGGACCTCCTCGTCGGGTCGCAGTCGCAGCTCGGTGACGGGACGACGGGCGGGGCGTCCGGCCACGGACAGCGCCCGCTCCACGCGATCCTCCAGGGCGTGCACCTTGGCGCGTTCCCGGGCCAGCTGCTCGGGCTCGGTGACGTCCAGTACGTGCAGGGTGAGGATGCTGGTGTGGGGGTCGACGTCCACCACCACCGTGCCGGGCACCAGGCTGGTCAGCTCCGCCACGACCACGCGGCGCAGGTCGTCGTCGAGGCGCAGCTTGACGTCCAGCAGGGAGCCGGCGTTGACCGGGCGGGGGCGCAGCGCCTTCCAGGCCACCGCGACCGAGGCCACCACCAGGTCGGTCAGGAAACGTCCGACCAGCGCGGCCAGGCCGAGCGGGTGGACCCGGACGGTGGACATCAGGGGCGGCATCGGGAAGAACCAGAGCAGCAGGGCGGCCACCAGCAGGCCGTAGAAGACGCTGGAGACGGTCACCTCACCGGTGAGCACCACCCAGATCACGGCCAGACCCAGCATCGGCAGCAGTTGCAGACGGGCGAGCATCAGCGACCCCCGATCCCGAGGACATCGTTGACATAGCCGGGCCGGTCGCCCAGCTGGCGTGCCGCGGCGTCGGTGTAGCCGAACAACGGCCCGGCCACCACGCTGAGCAGGCAGCTGACCACCACCAGCGCCGCGGTGGGCAGCACCAGCCCGAGCGGCAGCGGACGGGAGGCCACCAGCTCCTCGGCCTGCTCCCCCACCACGTCGACGACGGTGCCGTCCTCGCCGGGCAGCGCGGCGCGGGCGCTGCGCCAGAAGGCGCGACCCCAGACCCGGCTGATCGCATACAGGGTGAGCAGGCTGGTGAGCAGCGAGCCACCCAGCAGGACGTAGCCCTCGGTGGTGCCCGCCTGGGCGCCGGCCTGCAGCAGGCCCACCTTGCCCAGGAAACCGGACAGCGGCGGGATGCCGGCCAGGTTGAGGGCGGGGACGAAGAAGAGCAGGGCCAGGCCCGGCGCCATCCGCAGGAAGCCGCCCAGGTGGCTCAGCGAGGTGCTGCCGCCGCGCACCTCGACCAGGCCGGTGACCAGGAAGAGGCAGGTCTGGATGGTGATGTGGTGGGCAGCGTAGAAGATCGCCGAGGACAGACCGGTCTCGTTGCCCACCGCGATGCCGAAGACCAGGTAGCCGATGTGGCTGACCAGGGTGAAGGAGAGTAGTCGTTTGATGTCGTCCTGCGCCACGGCGCCCAGGATGCCCACCAGCATGGTGAGCAGTGCGGCCCACATCAGCACGGTGTCGTAGCGGCCGTCGGGGAAGAGCAGGGTCTGGGTGCGGATCAGCGAGTAGACACCCACCTTGGTGAGCAGGCCGGCGAAGACGGCGGTGACCGGGGCCGGGGCCGTCGGGTAGGAGTCGGGCAGCCAGCCGGACATTGGGAAGACGGCGGCCTTGATGCAGAAGCCCACCAGCAGCAGCCCCTGCAGCAGCAGCGAGGTCTGCGGGGAGAGGGCGTCGAGGCGGCCGGCGAGCTGGGCCAGGTCAACGGTGCCGGTGGCGGCGTAGACCAGGCCGATGGCCAGCAGGAAGATCACCGAGCTGAGCAGGTTCACCACCACGTAGTTGGCGCCGGCGCGCACCCGCGACTCGGTGCCGCCCAGGGTGAGCAGCACGAAGGAGGCGAAGAGCAGCATCTCGAAGCCGACGTAGATGTGGAACAGGTCGCCGGACAGGAAGGTGGTGGCCACGCCCGCGGCCAGCACCAGCAGGGTGGGGTGGAAGATCGGCAGCGGGGCGCCGCCGTCCTCGACGTCGTCGGAGGCGCGTCCCTCGCCGATGGCGTAGAGCATGACCGCGAAGGTGACCACGGAGCTGACCAGCAGCATCAGGGCGCTGAGCCGGTCCACCACGAGCACCACGCCGTCCACCGGGTGCCAGCCACCGACGCCGAGCACCAGCCGGTCGCCGCGGGCCGCGACGGCCAGCAGCAGGGCGTTGATCACCACCACCGAGCCCAGCACCAGGGCGGTGACGAAACGCTGCAGGTGGGTGTGGCGGCCGGCCACCACGGTCAGTCCGGCGCCGATCAGGGGCAGCACGACGGGCAGCGGCACCAGGTCGGTGGCATTCATCGTCGGCCCTCCTGGTCCTCGGTGTCGGTACCCTGCTCGTCCTCGGGGCCGGTGCCCTGCTCGCCCTCGTCCTCGGGGCCGGCGTCGACCAGCTCCTCGCTGCTGCGCTCGGCCTCGATCACCTCGGCGGGCAGCTCGTCGGGGAACTCCTCCACCACCGGGTCGGCGGGTGGCGCCTCCTCGGCGTCGTCGGCCAGGGCGTGGGGGTCGGCGGTGTCGGTGTAGTCCGAGCCGGACAGGTCGTTGGCCTCGGCCAGCAGGGAGATGCGCTCGTCCTCGGGGTCGTTGGCGACGACGTCGGTGGCGGCCAGCTGCCACTGGCGGTGCGCCAGGGCCAGCACGAAGCCGGTGACCGCCAGGGTGATCACGATGGCGGTGAGCACCATGGCCTGCGGCAGCGGGTCGCTGATGCCGTCGGCGCCGATCGGCACCCCGGCGGCGGCCTCCTCCTTGCTGACGATGGGGGCGCGCCCGGCGGGGCCGGAGGCGACGATGTAGACGACGTTGACGCCATTGCCCATCAGCAGTACGCCGAGCAGGGCACGCACCAGGCTGCGGGAGAGCAGCAGCACCACGCCGGAGCCGAAGAGCACGCCGGCCAGCACGGACAGGGTCAGGTTGGGGTTCATCGGTGGCTCCACTCCTGGCTGTCGAGGCTGCCGACGGTGCCGCCGCCGCGCATGAAGGGCACCCGGCGGCCCGGGTCGCGGTCCAGCGCGTCGCCCAGGCTGCGCAGGATGTCGAGCATCAGGCCGATCACCACCAGGTAGACACCGATGTCGAAGAAGACCGAGGTGACCAGGTGGATGTGGCCCAGCAGCGGCACCGGGATGTCGAAGGTCCAGCTCTGCAGCACGTCACCGCCCACCAGCATGGAGACCAGGCCGAAACCGGCGGACAGGAACAGGCCGGTGCCCAGCAGGGCGCCGGGCATGAAGGGCAGGGCGGCGCGCAGCTCGTCGGCGCCGCCGGCCAGGTAGCGCACCACCAGCGCCAGGCCCGCCACCAGGCCGGCCGCGAAGCCACCGCCGGGGGCGTTGTGGCCGGCGAAGAGCAGGAAGACCGACCAGACCATCACGGTGTGGAAGATGATCCGGGTGACCACGGCCAGCATCAGCGAGTAGCGGTCGTCGTCGAAGGCGTGCAGGGTGGGCAGCCAACGGCCGGGCTCGGCAGGCGTCGCGCCGGCGCGGCGGGCACGGGTGCGGGCCAGCCGCTTGCGGTTGTCCTCCACCCGCTGGTTCTTGCGGAAGACCAGCGAGGCGATGCCGGTGGCGGCCACCAGCACCACGGAGATCTCGCCCATGGTGTCCCAGGCGCGGATGTCCACCAGGGCGACGTTGACGATGTTGCTGCCGCCGCCGAAGGTGGTGGCGCCCAGCGGCCAGTTCTCGGCGGCCGGGTCGGCGGTGCGCGCCGCCCCCGCCACCAGGGCCACCAGGGTGACCGCGGTTCCGGCGAGCACGCCCAGCAGCACCCGGATGCCGCGCTCGGCGCGCGAGGGGGTCTCGTTGAAGCGGCCCGACAGGTGGCGCAGCACCAGCACGAAGACCACGATCGAGACGGTCTCGGCCAGCACCTGGGTGAGGGCGAGATCCGGGGCGCCGTGCAGCAGGAAGACCAGGGCGGCGACATAGCCGGTGACGCTCACCAGGACGACGGCGCGCAGCCGTCGCCGGGAGCGCACCGCGGCGATGGCGGCCACGATGCCCACCAGTGCGACGGCGCCCTGGGCGGGCTCCTGCCAGACCAGCACCCCGCGGGGCAGCCCGGTGCCCGCCAGGCCGACGGCGGCGACGCCGGTGAAGACCACCAGCACCAGCCCCAGCGAGAGCGGTAGCGAACCGCGCTGCAGGAAGCCGGTGACCTCGATCGAGCCGCGGTCCAGGCCGCGCATCACCAGTCGGTAGGCGGAGACGGCGGCCGGCGGGTGCGGCATCGCGCCCTGGAAGAAGGCGACATTGCGGCGCTGCCAGGCCAGCAGGGCACCCAGGCCCATGGTCAGCAGCGAGAGGTACAGGGCCGGGCCCAGCCCGTGCCACAGGGCCAGGTGGATCGGGTGCTCCGAGACCTCGAAGAGGTCGCGGTAGCCCGCGAAGAGCGGCTCCATGCGCCCGGCCAGCGGTGCCAGGGCGAGGCTGGCCAGGCCGAGCAGGACGGGCAGCACCACGGTGATCGGCTCGGGGCGGTGGAAGCTGACCGGCTCCACGTCGGGCTTGTCGAACCAGGCGCCCCACAGGAAGCGGGCGGAGTAGGCGACGGTGAGCACCGATCCGACCACGAGCACGACGAGCACCAGGACGGCCCAGCCGTCGGGATGGTGCAGGAAGGCCTCGTAGACGGCCTCCTTGCCGACGAAGCCCATCATCGGCGGCAGGCCGGCCATCGAGGCGGCGCAGAGCACGGTGGCGGCCACCAGCCAGGGCATTCGCGGGGCGAGACCGGAGAGCCGGCGCACGTCGCGGGTGCCGGTGGCGTGGTCGATGGTGCCCACCGAGAGGAACAGGCCGGCCTTGAAGACGGCATGGGCCACCAGCATGGCCAGGCCGGCGAGCGCGGCGTCGTGGCTGCCGGTGCCCACCAGCACCACCAGGAAGCCGAGCTGGCTGACGGTGCCGTAGGCGAGGATCAGCTTCAGGTCCACCTGGCGCAGCGCGCGGTAGCCGCCCACCAGCATGGTGGCGCCGCCGAGCACCAGCACGGTGGTGCGCCAGACCTCGAGCTGGGCGAAGCCGGGGGCCAACCGGGCCACCAGGTAGACGCCGGCCTTCACCATGGCGGCGGCGTGCAGGTAGGCGGAGACCGGGGTGGGGGCGGCCATGGCGCCGGGCAGCCAGAAGTGGAAGGGCACCAGCGCCGACTTGGTGATGGCACCGAAGAGCACCAGCACAATCGCGACCTGGGCGGCCATGCCGGTGGGCGGATCGGCCAGCAGTCCCGACAGCGAGGTGGTTCCGGCCGCCTGCCCCAGCACCACCAGGCCACCGAGCATGGACAGGCCGCCGGCGGTGGTCACCACCAGCGCCTGGGTGGCGGCATTGCGGCTGTCCTCGGACTCGGCGTTGTGGCCCACCAGCAGGTAGGACAGGATCGTGGTGAGTTCCCAGAACAGGTAGAGCAGCAGGATGTCGTCGCTCAGCACCAGGCCGGTCATGGCGCCGGCGAAGGCGGTGAGGTGGGCGGCGAAGCGGCCCAGGTCTGGCTCGTCGTCGTCGAAGTAGCCGGAGCAGTAGGCCAGCACGACGGCACCCACCAGGCCCACGACGAGGCACATCAGCAGGCTGAGCGCATCCATCCTGAACTCGAGGGACAGGCCGATGGAGGGCACCCAGTCGTACCGCACGCCGGGGGTGGCGCCGTCGAGCACGGCGGGCAGGTGGCGCACCGCCAGGCCGGCGGTGAGCAGCGAGGGAAGGGCCAGTAGCCAGAAGCCACGGCGGCCGAGGTGACGGATGACACCGGGGGCCAGCACCGTCGCGATCACGTGGACGGCGAGGACTGGCAGCATCCGCATACTCCTGTCGGGCCATGGGCTCGGCCGGTTTGATTCTGGGGGTCACTGAGATTCTACCGGGTCGAATCGTGAGATTCCCCACCCCGATTGGCGGGACGGCGGGCACGGGACGGCCCGGCCGGCGAGAGAAGACCAACGGATCGAGAACCCCCGCGGCGCTTGGCGGGGCGGCCTATGCTCGGCCCGTGACCTCACTGCCCACCCTGATGGCCGCGCTGCGCGGCGACGATGCCACCCGCCGTCAGCAGGCCGCACTGCTGCTGGGCGGCCAACCCGTCGCACAGGTGATGGACGAGCTGGTGGAGCTGATGGCCGGCGAGCCCGACGACTTCGTGCGCGAGACGCTGATCTGGGCCGTGGTGCAGGATCCGGCCGCTGCCGCGCCTGCCCTGGTGTCGGCACTGGGCCGCGAGGAATTGCCGCGGGAGCCCGTGCTGCACGCCCTGAGCAAGGTGGGCGATCCCACCACCGTCCCCGCGATCCTGCCGCACGCGGGCAGCGAGGATCCCGTGGTGGCTGCCAAGGCCTGGTGGGCGCTGGGCCGGATCGCCGACGAGAGCTCGCTGCCGGTGCTGCTCTCCCACCTGGGAGCCGAGAAGGCGGAGCTGCGTCACGGGCTGACCCGGGCGCTGCTGCAGTTCGGGGCCCGGGCGATCGACGCCCTGGAGCGTGAGCTGGAGCATCCGGAGGCCGCGCACCGGTCCCATGCCGCGGAGGTGCTGGTGGCCTTCGCCAACCCTGACCAGTACGGCACGGCCGAGCGTCGCAGCGGCCAGGACTTCTCCCAGCAGGCCGCAGAGGTGCTGCGACGCTCCACCGTCCCCGAGGTGGACGGTGCGCTGCTGCTGGCCACCGTCAGCGACGACCGTCCGGGGCTGTCCGGCGCGGCCGGGGCGCTGCGCGAGGAGCGCGGCTGAGGCCCGACGGCCGGAGGACGGCGGGCCGCAGCACGGCGGGCGCGGGGCAGGCAGTCGGGCCGCGGTGGAAGACGGTGGGTCGGCGTCGGGCTGCTCACGTAGGCTCGTCGGGCACCTCTCCGCGAAAGGCCCTCCGTTGTACTCCCTGCTCCTGGCGATCATCTACCTCGCCTTCATCAGCCTCGGTCTGCCCGACTCCCTGGTCGGCGCCGGCTGGCCCACCATACACCAGGATCTCGGGGTGCCCGTGGCCTACGCGGGCTTCGTCACCATCATCATCGCCGGCGGCACGATCGTCTCCAGCCTCGCCTCGGAGCGGCTGACCCGTCGGCTGGGCACCGGCCTGGTGACGGCGATCAGCGTCGCGATGACCGCCGCCGCCCTGTTCGGCTTCTCCACCTCCCACTCCTTCTGGATGCTCTGCCTGTGGGCGCTGCCCTATGGCCTGGGCGCGGGAGCCGTGGACGCGGCGCTCAACAACTACGTCGCGCTGCACTATGCCGCGCGCCACATGAACTGGCTGCACAGCTTCTGGGGCCTCGGCGCCTCGATCAGCCCGTTCATCATGGGCCACGCACTGGGCGCCGGGCAGGGCTGGAGCAGCGCCTACCGCCATGTGGGCCTGATCCAGGCGGTGCTCACCGTGATGCTGCTGGTGACCCTGCCGCTGTGGGGCAAGGCGGCTGCGTCGGGGCGCAGCGCCCACGCCGAGCTGGACCACGACGATCCGGAGCAGCAGCCGGTGGGCCACGTCCCGCTGGCCACCGCCCTGCGCATCCCCGGCGTGCCCTTCGTGCTGGCGGCCTTCTTCGCCTACTGCGCCGCCGAGAGCACCGCCATCCTGTGGGCCTCCACCTACCTGGTGGGTGAGCGCGGCGTCGCCACCGCCACCGCGGCCCGGTTCGCCTCGCTCTTCCTGCTGGGCATCACGGCCGGCCGTTTCCTGGCCGGTTTCTTCGCCGACCGGGTGGGCGACAAGCTGCTGGTCCGCGGCGGTTTCGCCACGGTCGCGTTCGGTTTCGCCCTGATGGCGCTGCCGGTGTCCACCGATGTCCTGGCGTTGGCCGGCCTGGTGATCGCGGGCCTGGGCTCGGCCCCGGTCTACCCGGCGATCATCCACTCCACGCCCCGCAACTTCGGGGCCAGGAACTCCCAGGCGATCATCGGCATCCAGATGGCCGCCGCCTACACCGGCTCGACGCTGGCCCCGCCGCTGGTGGGTGCACTGTCCGCCTGGCTGGGCCTGTGGCTGCTGCCCTGCGCGCTCTTCCTGCTCGCGGTGCTGGGGCTGGTCATGTCGGAGAGGCTGAACCGGCTACCCCGCCTGGGCTGACGCGTTCCCGGCCCCGGTGCCAGGTCAGCGACCGGAGCGGTCCTTCTCGGCCTTGAGGCGCTCGTTCTCGGCAACCACCTTGCGGTGCACCGAGCGCTCGTGCTCCAGCCACTCCGGCGGGCTGGCCAGCAGCTCGCCCACCTGGTCGGTGTCGAGCGGCTCGGTGATGCCGCCGCGGGCCAGACCGGAGTTGGAGATGCCCAGCTTGGCCGCGATCACGTCGCGCGGGAAGGGACCGTTCTTGCGGAGCTCGACGAGCCAGGCCGGCGGGTTCTCGCGCAGCTCGTCCACCTCCTCGCGGGTGAAGGATCCGCTCTGGAAGTCCTCGGGGGCGGCGGACAGCAGGATGCCCAGCTTCTGGGCGGCGGTGGACGGCTTCAGGGTCTGGCTCACACCCGTGAGCGTAGCCGACGCGCTAGCCTGCCCATCGTGAGCGAGAACCCGTCGACGCCTCTTGGCCTGCGCATCGGACATGTGCGCGGCGTGGTCCTGCACAAGTGGCAGCGCACCTGGGAGGAGCGCTTCCGCAACCCGCTGCACATCAGCGAGGTGGCCGACGAGGAGCAGCTGACGGGTCTGCGCGAGGGCAGTCTGGACATGTGCTTCGTGCGATTGCCGATCGATCGTGAGGGCCTGCACGCCATCCCGCTCTACGAGGAGCAGATGGTGGCCTGGGTGGCCAAGGACCACCTCTTCGCGGCTGCCGACGAGCTGACGATGGCGGAGGTCTCCGCCGAGGAGACGGTGCTCACCGAGCTGGACGCGATCGCGATCGACCGGGTGCTGGTGGGGGCGGTGCTGGTGGTGCCAATGTCGATCGCGCGCGGCGCCAGCCGTCGTGACCTGGTCTACCGGCCGATCACCGACGCCGAGCCCTCGCCGGTGGCCCTGGCCTGGCGGATGGACGACGAGAACCCACTGCTGGACGAGTTCGTCGGGGTGGTGCGCGGCCGCAGCGCCAATTCCTCACGTACAGAGAAGGAGCGCGCCGCCTCCGGCTCGAAGCCGGTCAAGGCCCGGCCGCAGACCAAGAAGCCGTCGCGACCGCGCAAGGTGCGCCGCGGCCACTGACCCGTGCGCCCGGGCCGCTACCCGGCCCTGCCCTGCGCGACTCAGAGGTCGCGCAGCAGCAGCCCCCAGGCCAGCAGCTGCTGGACGCCCTGGCCCTGCACGCCGTCGGCCTGCTCGTCCCACTCCAGGGCCTTCATCAGCATGGCGGCCTCCCGGGCCCGCCGCTCGGCCGGCAGCGAGAGCAGCCGCAGGAAGGCCTGCTCGTTGGCGGGCGCCTGGCTGGGGTCGACGTGATTGAGGGCGCCGACGGTCATCCCGAGCAGCGCTCCCGTCATGAAGTCATCGGGCTGGTCCATGGCTCGACCCTATCGGCCGGTGGCCGGCCCCGACGCGCCTCGGGCGCGCAGTGCCTCAGCGTCCTCGGACCCTGACGTCTGCGCCCTCGATCCATGAATTGCGCGAAAATCGGCGAAATCCGACATCGAGCGTCCAGATTCCAGGGTTGCCTCCGCGAGCCAGGCCCCAAGCGGGACCAAACAGTTCAGGCCTCGGGCGCGAGCCTCGCGACGTGGGGAAGGTTGCGCAGCTTGTCCTGCCAGGGCAGCCCGAAGCCGACGAGCATCTCGTCGCTGTTCATCTCCCGGGCGAGGTACTGCAGGACGGGGATCTCCACGCGCCCCGGCTTCACGAAGAGTGTCGCCACCGAGATGGAGCGCGGTTGAAGCCCTCGAGGTGGGCCACCAGGCGCTTCATGGTGCCGCCGGACTCGATGGCGTCGTCGATGACGATCACGTCGCGGCCCTCGATCGGCACGCTCTGGTGGTAGACGATGGGCGAGGCGTCGTTGCGCTCCCCCGGCGTGTGCGGGCAGGAGATCCAGTCCATCGAGACCTCGAAGGTCAGCTGGCGCACCAGGTCTGCCGTCACCAGGATCCCGCCGGGGACCACCGTGACCACCACCGCGGACTCGAAGTCATGGTTCAGCCGGGCGGCGACCTCCGTCAGCCCCGTCGCGATCTCCTCGGCGCTGAGCACCGTCTCCCCGACGACCTTGTCCATCACTGCTCCTGTCCTGTGCTGGATCCCACGCTAGCGACCGCGCGACCGCCGGACGGGAGAGGACCATCTCAGGGCTCGACCCTGATCACCGGGGCGGTCCCCTCCCGAGCACCACCCTTGCATCCCCGGGTAGATTTACATGGGATCCTATGTATGACCCAGAAGACCTTGCCCCTCACCGCACTCGCCTTCCTCGCCACCACGCTCCCGACCGCCATCCCGGCCGTCGGCATCCTCAACGCGCTGGCCATGACCGCCGGCGCGGCCGCCTACGGCTGCCTGGCCGCCGCGATCACGATCTCCACCCGCCTCCCGCTCGTCGAGCGCCTGTTCGGGCCGCTCGACCGGGCCTATCGAACCCACAAGAAGCTGGGGATGTCGGCGGTCGGGCTGATCGTCGCGCACGTCGCACTCACGCTCCTGGCCCGCGACATCTCTCCCCTGCGCGCCACGGCAGGGGCCACGCCCGTGATCCCGCTGGCCGTGATGGGCGCGGTGGGGTTGGTGCTGCTCCTGGTGGCCGCCGCCTCGGCCCTGAACGCCCGGCTTCCGTACCACCGCTTCCAGAAGGTCCACGGCCCGGCTGCGGGGGCAGCCTTCACCGTCCTGTCGATCCACTCGGTGGTGGCCGTCACAGCAGGGCCGGTCAAGGCCTTCGCTCCCGCTGCATGGACCATCATCTTCGTGCTGGTCGGCATGGCCGGCCTGCTCCAGCGAGTCCTCAGCCGCCGGCCGCGCCCCGGGCACGTCATCACCGCCGTCGAGCCGCGTGAACGTGCCATCGAGATCACGTGGGAGCAGCAGCAGACGCACGCTCCGGGGCAGTTCGTGGTGGTGACACTGGACGTCGACGGGCAGCGCGAGAGCCACCCCTTCACCCTCACGAACGACGCCGGCTCCACCTCACGCTCGGTGCTGGTCCGCGCCTCGGGTGACTGGACCCAGGCCGCCCAGCGTGGTGTCCACGTGGGCGACAGGGTGGGCATCGAGGGCCCCTTCGGTCGGTTCCATCCCGGCAGCAGCCGCGGGCCAGAGATCTGGCTGGCCGGGGGCGCGGGGATCACGCCCTTCCTCTCGGTCCTCCGCACGAGGGCAGCCCAGCACGACGATGACCACTCCCTCGTGCACCTGGTCCTCGCGGCGGCGAGCGCGCAGGATGCCCCGTGCTGGCAGGAGATCCGCCACCTGGCCAGCCGGCTGCCGTGGCTGACCGTCCAGCCTGCCTTCAGCGGCGAGGGCGCCCGGCTCACCCCCGAGGCCATCGACGCGCTCGCCAGCAACGCCCCCACGAACGGGCACTGGTACGCCTGCGGGCCCGAGTCGCTCGTCGCAGCCGCCAGGGCAGCATGGCAGCGAGCCGGAGAAGAAGGCAGCCGCTTCCACGCCGAGTCCTACAGTTGGCGCTGAGCATTCACCAAGGAGGACAGAGAGCATGCACGATTTCCGGGAGTTCGGTTTCTTGGTGAACCTCGTGGCGCGGCAACTGGAACGCCGGATGGCCGAGGCCCTGCGACCCTTGGGCCTCACCCCGGCCTACCTCCCCGTGATGATCAGCCTGGCCCAGGTGCAGCCGCAGACGCAGACCGGTCTTGCCGTCGCCCTGGACATCCGACAGCCGACCATGGCGCAGACCTTGGGCCGGATGGAGCGGGACGGCCTGATCACACGCGCTCCGGACAGCCACGACCGTCGGGCCACGTCCATCACCCTGACCGACAAGGCCGAGGGACTGCTGGGAGCCATCCAGGACCTCGGCTCCGAGATCCTCACCGACGCCCTGGCGGACCTGCCCGAGCAACGCCGCACCGAGCTGGCCGAAGACCTGCACACCGTGTCGCGCAGGCTCTCCGGCGCCGAGGAGGCCTGACCGGGACCGCCACGATGACGCTCCACGCCGACGAGCACGCCGCGACACCGGCAGACCTCCATCGTCTGCTCACGGTCCAAGCACCGCAGTGGGCTGGGATACCGCTCCGGGAAGCTGGCCACGGAACCGACAACGTGATGCTGCGGATGGGCGATGACCTCGTCGCCCGATGTCCCCGGACCGCCTCCACCGTGCCTGACCTGGAGAAGGAGACCACCTGGCTTCCCCTCCTTGCGCCGCAGCTGACGCTGGAGGTGCCCGAGATGATCTTCCGCGGCGAGCCCGACGAGCAGTACCCCTTCCCCTGGGCCGTCTACCGCTGGATCGACGGATCCGAGCCTGACAGCGCCACCGTGCAGGACTGGGAAGGCTTCGGGCAGGATCTCGGCAGGTTCGTCGGAGCCCTCCACGGGATTCCCGTCCCATCCGAAGCGACGCTCCCCCGCTGCTTCCGCGGGGGAAGGCTGGCCGCACAACTCGACGCCGGCCTGCAGGCGATTGGGCAGATCGGGCACTCCCCCTCCGGCAAGGGTCTCGACCTCGACGCTGTCGAGGACCTGTGGCGCGATCTGGCCGCAACACCTCAAGAGGTCACCCGGACGGTCTGGCTCCATGGCGACCTCCGCGGCGCAAACCTGCTGGTGCGGGACGGGCGGCTCACCGCTGTCATCGACTTCGGGACCCTCGGCGTCGGGCTGCCCCCAGCGGAGCATGCGCCGATCTGGGAGTTCCCCCGAGCGGCCAGGGATGCCTACCGGGCTGCCCTTGACCTCGACGACACCACGTGGCGTCTTGCCCGGGGCTGGGCCCTGCTGCCCTCCCTCACCGGGCTGCCCTACTACTGGGACAGCTGGCCCGAGTTCGCCGCACTGTGCCGACGACGGATCGACACGTTGCTCGCATCCTTCGACTGACCCGCCCTCGACATCTTGCTCGTCGCACGGGACCGGAACGGGTCGCTGAAGCGGAACTCCACCGCGTGACGTGGCAGATGGCCGTCACAGATCGATCGCGACGAAGCCCGGCTCACGCCACCACAGGCGCCCGCTCGGAGCTGACCGGCGTCTGCTCGCGAGGATCCGCTGCCCCACGACGCTGAGCGTCTCGTCATAGGCCGCCGCCTGAAAGGTGAACTCCAGAGGAGATTCGATGGCGGTGTGGGGCTCATCGGTGAGGTCATCCTCCCAACCGAACTGGCTCCAGCGCACCACCTGCCCACGACGTTCGATGTGGACAGTGAGGGCGCCGCAGCCAAGGTCACCACACCCGCGACAGACGTACAGCTCCACCCGGCCGGCCGGAAGACTTGCCTGCAGACCGAGCGACAGGGACGCCAGCCAGCCCACCCCGGACTCCAGGTCCCATCCGGACTGCAATGGGGTGGAAGTCCAGCGCAGCAAGTCTTCACCGACCGACGAGCGCAGGGATGCGCCGTTCACGACGAGATCGAGATACCGGGGGCGGAGCCGATTCTCGTCAAGCGGCAGCGTCGACTCGACGAAAATCAGTTGGTCCACGAGACAACGATAGGCATCTGAAATGCCTGATCAGCTAGTTGTTGAAGCGGAACTCCACCACGTCGCCGTCCTGCATGACGTAGTCCTTGCCCTCGAGGCGCGCCTTGCCGGCCTCGCGGGCGGCCTTAACCGAGCCGAGGGAGACCAGGTCGTCGAAGCTGATCACCTCGGCCTTGATGAAGCCCTTCTGGAAGTCGGTGTGGATCACGCCGGCGGCCTCCGGGGCGGTGGCGCCCTTGCGGATGGTCCAGGCGCGGACCTCCTTGGGGCCGGCGGTCAGGTAGCTCTGCAGGCCGAGGGTGTCGTAGCCCACGCGCGCCAGCACGTCCAGGCCGGGCTCCTCCACGCCGGAGTCGGTGAGGAATTCGCGCGCCTCGTCCTCCTCCATCTCCACCAGCTCGGACTCGAACTTGGCGTCCAGGAAGATCGCCTCCGCGGGGGCCACCACCTCACGCATCCGCTGCTTCAGCTCGTCGTTGGCCAGCTCGTCCTGGTCGCAGTTGAAGACGTAGATGAAGGGCTTGGCGGTCAGCAGCCACAGGTCGCGCAGGTGCTCGGTGTCCAGCCCGGCCGCGAAGATGGTGCGCCCGGAGTTGAGCACCTCCTGCGCCTGCACCATGGCGTCGAGCTTGGGGCGGACCTCCTTCTTGATCCGCGCCTCCTTCTCCACTCGCGGGACGGCCTTCTCCAGGGTCTGCAGGTCGGCCAGGATCAGCTCGGTGGTGACGGTGTCGATGTCATTGGCCGGGTTCACGGTGCCGTCGACGTGGGTGACGTCTTCGTCCTCGAAGACGCGGGTCACCTGGCAGATGGCGTCGGCCTCGCGGATGTTGGCGAGGAAGGCATTGCCCATCCCCTCGCCCTGCGAGGCACCCTTCACGATGCCGGCGATGTCGACGAAGCTCACGGTGGCCGGGATCTCGGCCTTGGAGTCGTAGATCTTGGCCAGCTCGGCCAGCCGCGGCTCGGGCACCCCCACCACGCCGACATTGGGCTCGATCGTGGCGAACGGGTAGTTCGCAGCGAGCACGTTGTTGCGGGTCAGCGCGTTGAACAGCGTTGACTTGCCCGCATTGGGGAGACCGACGATTCCGATGGTGAGTGCCACGTCGCGCAAGCCTACTGTCTCGGTGCGGTCTGCATCGAACCGTCGAGCGACGCCTCGATGTGACGACGCACGTCAGCCCGGGACATGCCCTCAGGCTCCCCGACGCCGCTCCCCCGCCTCGGCGAGGGGCACGAGGGAGGGACGCTGCTCCGAACGGCCCTCTCGGCGCCGCTGACCGGTGATCGTGGTCATCGAGCCGGGGTCGGCCCCGTCGACCCCCTGCAGGGCGGCGGGCTCCAGCGGCGGGACGCTGACACGTCGGATCAGTTCGTGCTCGGTGGTGGTGGCGGCCTCGTCGGTGCTGAAGAGCACCTCCTCCAGCTTCTCGTTGGGGCGCAGCCCGGTGAAGACGATCTCGACATCACGCCCGGAGCGCCTGATCAGGTTGCGCGCGACGTCATGGATCCGGACGGGAGCGCCCATGTCCAGCACCAGCACCTCGGCCGGACGCCCGATGGCGCCGGCCTGGATGACGAGCTGGCAGGCCTCGGGGATGGTCATGAAGTAGCGGGTGATGTCGGGATGGGTCACGGTCACCGGGCCACCCTGGGAGATCTGGCGGGTGAAGGTCTCCAGCATCGAGCCGCGCGAACCGAGCACGTTCCCGAAGCGGACGCTGAGGTAGGAACGGCCGGTCAGCTTGCCGTAGTGGGCCGTGAGCTCCTCCGCGATCCGCTTGGTCTTGCCCAGCACGCTGGTGGCATCGGCAGCCTTGTCGGTGGAGATGTTGATGACCTTCTCGACACCGTGCCGATCCGCGCAGCGCAGCACGTTGAGCGAACCGATCACATTGGTCTTCCCGCTCAACCCCACGGACTCTGTGGTGATCTTCGACGGCCAGGCGTTGGTGTGCAACCTCTCGGCACCGGACCGTCAACCCTCCGGCAATGAGGTCGTCGTCAAGAACTCCAACCCTTCTCCGCTGCGAGTGGTCCCTCCTGCTGGGCACCGCATTGACGGTCAAGAGGCCAAAGAGATACCCCAATGGGGGGTGCTCCGCCTGATGACTGACGGAACGCAGTGGATCACCATCTGACACATGTCGTGAAGCGGGCCATCGGCTGCCATGCTGTTGCAGAATCCGAGCATGGCACGGCAGACCAGCCGCTCAGGCCATCACTCCAGATCCTGCGCGGCACGGGGACGGCTCAGGCGCCGGCCCAGTAGGCCTCCAGCGCCCGCTTGAAGTACCAGGGATCCTCGACGCCGCACAGCTCGCGCGCCGAGTGCATGCTGAGCAGCGGGATGCCCACGTCGACGGTGGTGATGCCCAGCCGGGTGGCGGTGAGCGGTCCGGTGGTGGAGCCGCAAGGCACGGCATTGTTGCTCACGAAGGGCTGGGTGGGCACGTCCGCGGCCTCGCAGGCCCGCTTCCACAGCGCGCCGCCGATGCCGTCGGTGGCATAGCGCTGCTGCGCGTTGATCTTGAGCAGCGGTCCCTGGTTGGGCAGCGGGTGGTTGTTCGGGTCATGCATGTGCACGTAGTTGGGGTGCACGGCATGCCCGGCGTCGGCGGAGATGCACGAGGAGCGCGCCAGCATGGCGCGGTAGCCGGCCGCGTCCAGGCCCAGGCCGGCGGCCAGCCGCACCAGCACGTCCTCCAGGAAGGGGCCGCAGGCGCCGGAGCGGGTGGCCGAGCCCACCTCCTCGTGGTCGAAGGCGGCCAGCACCGCCACGTCGCGGCCGGGCTCGACGTCGAGCAGGGCCTGCAGGCTGGCGAAGACGCTGGTCAGGTTGTCCATCCGCGGCGAGGCGAAGAACTCCTCGTGCGGGCCGAAGACGGCCGGCGGCTCGGTGGTGAAGGCGTAGATGTCGTGGTGCGCCAGGTCTCCGGCATCGATCCGGGCCTGCTGGCAGAGGTACTCCTCCACGTCCAGCTCGGTGTCCAGGCTGAGCACCGGCATCAGGTGCTGCTGCTTGTCCAGGTGCAGGTTGTCGTTGACGCTGCGGTCCAGGTGGGGCGCGAGCTGCGCGATCCGGGCGATGGCGCCGGTGCGCACCAGGCTGGCGGTGCCGTCGATGGTCACCAGGCGCCCGGCCAGGCCGATCTCGCGGTCCAGCCAGGAGTTGAACAGCGGCCCGCCGTAGACCTCCATGCCGATCTGGCGCCAGCCGGCCGTGGTGGTGGCGGCATTGGGCTTCAGCTTGAACGAGGGCGAATCGGTGTGGGAGCCGACGATCCGGAAGCCGGAGTCCTGGTCCACGCCCTCGGGCACCAGCCAGGCGATCAGCGCGCCGTCGCGCACCACGAACTGCCCGCCGCTGACCCGTTCCCAGGCGGTGCGCTCGTCGAGCTGGGTGAAGCCGGCCCCGCGCAGCAGCTGGGCCATGGTGTCCACGGCGTGGTAGCTGGTGGGAGAGGCGGTCACGAAGTCGGCGAAGGTGCCGATGAGGTCGAGTGCGGCGTCGCTGGGCATGGCTGCAGTATTCCAAAGCCCGACGAACAGCTGCCGCAGGGGGCCGAAGCCGGGGGCCGCGGAGCGGGCTGCACGGAATTGTCAGAGGCGTCGTGCAGAGTGGAGGACATGGACACCACCGCTGTGATCATGCTCCTCGTCGGGCTGGCCCTGGGACTGCTGGTCGGCATCGTCGCCGCCCGGATGGTGGCCCGCGCCCAGTCGGACACCCAGGCCGCGCAGGCCCGGGAGGATGCAGCACGCGCCCGCACCGACCTGGCCGCTGCCCAGGCCGAGGGTGCCCGGGCCCACGGCCTGGCATCCGATGCCCGCGCCGAGACCGAGCGGGTCCGCGCCGAGGTGGCCCGGCTGCGCACCGAGTTCGCGGAGGCGGACGCGGAGGTGGCCGAGGCCCGCTCCGAGGTGGCCCATGCCCAGGCCCTGACCGCCGCGGCGCTGGCCGAGAAGGCCGACGTGGCCTCCCGGCTGGCCTCGATGGAGGCCCAGCGTGATGCCGCACTCAAGCGCGCGGAGGACCTGGCCGCGGACCGCGACTCCCTGGTGGACCGCTTCAAGGTGCTCTCCGCCGAGACCCTGGAGCGCCAGGGCAAGGCCGCCGATGCCACCGCCGAGCAGCGGCTGCGCGCCACCGAGCAGCTGATGGCCCCGGTCAAGGAGAGCCTGCAGCTGATGAACGAGCGGATCGCCGAGGTGGAGAAGGCGCGCGCCGGCTTCTCCGCGGAGCTGCGCGAGCAGGTACGCAGCGTCGTGGTCACCGGCGAGAACCTGCGCCGCGAGACCAGCGCGCTGTCCACCGCGCTGCGCAAGCCGCAGGTGCGCGGCGCCTGGGGCGAGCTGCAGCTCAAGCGGGTGGCCGAGATCGCCGGCATGTTGGAGTACTGCGACTTCCTGCAGCAGGCCACCACCCAGACCTCCACCGACCAGACCATCCGGCCGGACATGAAGGTGCTGCTGGGCGAGGGCAAGTTCATCTACGTCGACTCCAAGGTGCCGCTCAGCGCCTTCCTCGACGCGCAGGAGGCCCGCGACGAGCAGGCCCGCGAGGCGGCCCTCAAGCTCTTCGGCCGCAACGTCAAGACCCACGTGGACCAGCTCTCCGCCAAGAACTACTGGAAGGCCGATCCGGCCACGCCCGAGTTCACCGTCCTGTTCATCCCCAGCGAGGCGCTGGCGGCGGAGGCGCTGAGCCAGATGCCCGACCTGCACGAGTACGCCGCGGGGCGCAACATCATCCTGGCCTCCCCCACCACCCTGATCGGGCTGCTCCGGGCCGTCGCCTACTCCTGGAAGCAGGCCGCGCTGGCCGACTCGGCCGCGGAGGTCTTCAGCCTGGGCCGCGAGCTCTACGATCGGCTGGGCAGCCTGGGCAGCAACTTCGACAAGCTGGGTCGCTCCCTGCAGAGCTCGATGAAGGCCTACAACGCCGCCGTCGGCTCCATGGAGACCCGGGTGATGGTCACCGCCCGTCGCTTCCGGGACCTACAGGTCACCGACAAGGAGCTGGAGCAGGTGCGCACCGTCGAGGAGCCGCTGCGCCAGATCTCGGCCTCCGAGCTGGTGGAGAATGCCGGCCAGGTGGAGACCATCATCGGGCGCGCCGACGAGCGGGCCGAGCGCGAGGCGCTCACCCGTGGCGAGCCGAGCATCGAGGAGCTGGTGGACTCCGACTCCCCCGTGCTGCCGTTGATGGAACGCAAGCGCTCCAGCTGACCGGGCTCCGTAGGATTGCCCGGTGAACACCCTGACTGAGCTGTCCGCCCTCGTCGACGACGCCACCACCCGCCTCTACGGGGTGGCCAACCGCACGCCCCTGCAGCGCAACGAGCGGCTCAGCGAGGCCACCGGCGCCGAGGTCTGGCTCAAGCGCGAGGACCTGCAGCCGGTGCGCTCCTACAAGCTGCGCGGCGCCTTCAACCTGATCAGCACCCTGTCGGAGGCGGAACGCGCTGCCGGTGTGGTCTGCGCCTCCGCCGGCAACCACGGCCAGGGCGTCGCCTGGAGCTGCGCCCGGCTGGGCATCAAGGGCAAGATCTACGTCCCCTCCACCACCCCGCGGCAGAAGCGTGACCGGATGATCGCCCTGGGCGGCGAATGGGTGGAGCTGGTGGTGGTCGGCGACACCTATGACGAGGCCGCCGCGGCCGCCAAGCAGGAGTGCCAGCTCACCGGGGCCACCATGGTGCCCGCCTTCGACGACCTGCGCACCGCCGCCGGCCAGGGCACCGTGGCCCGCGAGATCATCGAACAGCTCGGCCACACCCCCGACGTGCTGCTGGTGCCGGTGGGCGGCGGCGGCATGCTCGCCGGGTGCGCCGCGGTGCTGTCCACCCGCCCGGGCACCCGCGTCGTCGGCGTCGAGCCCTCCGGGGCGGCCTGCATGGCCGCCGCGCTCAAGGCCGGCGAGCCGGTGGACCTGCCCAGCATCGAGACCTTCGTCGACGGTGCCGCCGTCCGCAAGGCCGGGGCCGTCACCTTCCCCTTGGTGCAGGAGGCCGGCGTCGAGCTGGTCACCGTGCCCGAGGGCGAGATCTGCACCGAGATGCTGGCCATGTACCAGACCGACGGCATCATCGCCGAGCCCGCCGGGGCGCTGGCGGCCGCAGCCCTGCGCTCGGCCCGCAACACGCCCGCCGTGGTGGTGGAGCCCGGCCAGAGCGTGGTGGCCATCGTCTCCGGCGGCAACAACGACGTCTCCCGCTATGCCGAGATCGTAGAACGCTCCCTGATCCAGGAGGGTCGCAAGCACTACCTGCTGGTGCACTTCCCGCAGGAGCCGGGAGCGCTGCGCCGCTTCCTCGACGAGGTGCTGGGCAGCGAGGACGACATCACCTACTTCGAGTACGTGAAGCGTTCCAACCGCGAGATCGGGCCCGCCCTGGTGGGCATCGAGCTGGGCGACCCGACCACCTACTCGTCGCTGCTGCAGCGGATGTCGGCCTCCGGCATCCAGGCCGAGGTGGTCAGCCCCGATTCCCCCTTCTACCGCTTCCTGGTCTGAACCGGCCGACGATCAGTTGCACACGGTGAGGCCACCGTCGACGAGCTCGGCGGCCAGCTCCCGGTAGGGCGTGGGGTCGTCGCCCCCGGTCACCACCACCGTGAGGGTCACCATGGTGAACTCTCGCCCGGTCAGGTACCACTGCTGGCCGGTGGCGGGCAGGCCGTCCACCTGGAAGGTCGCGGTCCGCGTCGCGGCGGTCATCCCGGCGGCCTGCGTGACGGCGCTGGTTCCCGGGCGGTAGCCGCCCAGGTTGCCGTCGCGGGCGGCGCGGCGGTCCCCCTCTGCGGCCTGGCGGGCCAGTCGCTCCGGGTCGCTCGCCCCCTGCTCATTGCTCCAGTGGCGCACGCGCACCGTGGACCGTGGCCGGCCCGGCTTGGAGAACTCCCATCCGGTGGACTCGGCATCGCTGTCCAGGGTCACCACCCACTCGCCCCGGTAACGGGCCTGGATGAACCCGCCGGGCAGCTGGCCGGGCGTCTTCACCACCTCGTCGACGGGCCTGACGCCCATCACGGGGAAGGCCTCCGGGGCGAAGCCGGGAACGGCCCGGTCCGCGATCGCCGCGGGATCAGGAGCCTCCTGCGGCAACCGGCGGGAGACGGACCAGGCGACCAGGCCCAGCACCAGCGCTCCGCAGGCCACGAAGACAACGGGCCAGAGCAGGACCACGGCCACCAGGACACAGCTGGAGCGCTCGGCGCCCTGCCCGCCGCGACCCGGCAGCCCCATGGCTCGTCCACCTCTCGACGACTACGCCACGATCCTGTCCCGCCCCGGGGCCAGTTGCCGCGTGGATCCGCCGGACGGCAGTCGAAGCTCAGGTGAACTCCAGATGCCCCGGTGCTCGACGCCGGGCGATCGGCGCCCGTTGGTCACCCAGGGGCACCGTGGCGCCGACGTCCGTCGATCAGCCGGCCGCTGCAGCCGACTCGGAGGCGACGCGCGCCTTCTCCCCGCCCTTGAGCAAGGCCAGGGCTGCCGCCGGCAGCTCCCGTGCGGAGCGCTCCTCGACACGGCTGCGCTGCTCCCGGTACTCAGGGCCCAGCAGCTGCTTCTCCAGCCGCCCGATGCGCAGGCCCCAGGCCAGCAGCAGGGCACGGGCCGACGGCTGCGAGCCGGAGGCCTCCGCGAGCGTGGTGGTGCTCACCTGGCGCGTCGCCTCACGGCTCGGCAGGTGGTGGTCGACGGGGAACAGGCCGAGGGCCTTCGCCTGCTGCGGGCGCACGGCCCCCAAGGCGGTGAGCTCCTCCAGCACCGAGGTGTCAGCACCTCGCCGCAGCCGGCGCACCAGGGCCTGGGGCTTGCGGGGCTTGTCCTGCTGGACGGCGTCGAGCTGCCGGTCCAGCAGGGCGATGCCGGTGGGTGTCGGGTCGACGACGGTCACCAGGCCGTCGCGGATCTCCAGGCGACCGCGCAGGGCCAGCTCAGCGAGCAGCAGGCTCGGGATGGCATAGCTCATGGCCTGGGCGCGGCGACGGGCCCCCGACTCGGGGTCGAGGGCGAGCAGTTCCAGTTCGTGGGCGGCGGTTGGCATCTCCATGGCAGCACGCTAGACGCGCCGGCCCGGCGGCGGCATCCGTCGCGAGGAGGAGATCAGCCGTCCGCCAGCCGACGGAGGCTCAGTGACGGATGGCGTGCTTGGGCAGGTCCTTGCGCAGCTCGGGCGGCAGGGCGAAGGTCAGCGACTCCTCGATCAGCCGCTCCTCGGTGGCCTTGGGGAAGCCCTTGCTCTCCAGGTAGTCCAGCACCCCGTCGACCAGTTCCTCGGGCACCGAGGCGCCGGAGGTGACGCCGACGTTGTCGACGCCCTGCAGCCAGGCCTCGTCGATCTCACCGGCATTGTCGACGCGGTAGGCAGCCTTGGCGCCGGCCTCCAGGGCCACCTCCACCAGGCGCACCGAGTTGGAGGAGTTGCGCGAACCCACCACGATCACCAGGTCTGAGTGGGCGGCGATCTGCTTCACGGCCAGCTGGCGGTTCTGGGTGGCGTAGCAGATGTCGTCGCTGGGCGGGCTCTGCAGCAGCGGGAACTTGGTCTTGAGCCGGTTGACGGTCTCCATGGTCTCGTCGACGCTCAGCGTGGTCTGGCTCAGCCAGACGATCGGCTTGTCGGTGGGCAGGTCCACGGAGTCCACGTCGTCGGGGGTCTCGACGAGCGTCATGTGCTCGGGGGCCTCACCCATGGTGCCCTCCACCTCCTCGTGCCCGGCGTGGCCGATCAGCACGATGGGGAGCTCCTGCTTGGCGAAACGCTTGGCCTCGTGGTGCACCTTGGTGACCAGCGGGCAGGTGGCGTCGATGGTCTTGAGCTGGCGCTCGGCGGCCTGCTCGTGGACCGCGGGGCTGACACCGTGGGCGCTGAAGACGACGGTGGCGCCCTCGGGCACCTCGTCCAGCTCCTCGACGAAGATGGCTCCGCGCTGCTCCAGCGTCTCCACCACGTGCTTGTTGTGCACGATCTGCTTGCGCACGTAGACCGGTGCCCCGTAGGTGTCCAGGGCCTTCTCGACGGTGATCACGGCTCGGTCGACGCCGGCGCAGTAGCCCCGCGGGGCGGCGACGACGACATGCTTCGCGGATTCGCTCATGGCCCCAGTCTAGGTGCCGCACGCCGCCCGCTCATCCGGGTCACAGCGGGCACTCGTCATGCGGCCACGGCGGCACCGCCCGGGTGCGCCTGCCCCTGCCAGAGCGGGTCGAAGCCCTAGGCTGGCGGGCATGGCGATGGAGAGCTCCCCCGAACAGCCGCAGCCGCTGGGCCGCGTGGTGATGGCGGTCAAGGGCTGGGTGGAGCGCTGCGGAGCCGTCTGGGTGGAGGCGCAGGTGATCCAGATCAACCGTCGCGCCGGCAGCTCGACGGTCTTCATGGTGATGCGCGACCCGCTGGCGCAGACCTCGGCCAGCGTCTCCTGCTCCACCGCCGTGCTGGACGCCGCCGGCCCGCTCACCGAGGGCGCCACCGTCACCGCCTGGGTGAAGCCCACGGTCTGGAGCAAGAACGGCAGCCTCAGCTTCGAGTGCCGTGAGATCCGCGCCTCCGGCGAGGGTCGCCTGCTGGCGGAGCTGGAGAAGCGCAAGCGGCTGCTGCAGGCCGAAGGCCTTTTCGACCCGGCGCGCAAGAAGCGGCTGCCCTTCCTGCCCCGCACCATCGGCCTGGTCACCGGCGCCGACTCGGCCGCCGAGCGCGACGTGCTCACCAACATCGCGCTGCGCTGGCCGGCCGCCCGCGTCGAGGTGCGCCACGCCCTGGTGCAGGGCCCGAATGCGGCCGCCGAGGTGATGCAGCGCCTGGCCGAGCTGGACCAGCAGCCCGAGGTGGAGGTCATCATCCTGGCCCGCGGCGGCGGCTCCCTGGAGGACCTGCTGCCCTTCAGCGACGAGGGCCTGGTGCGCGCCGTCGCTGCCTGCCGCACCCCGGTGGTCAGCGCCATCGGCCACGAGCCGGACATGCCGATCGTCGACCTGGCGGCGGACCTGCGCGCCTCCACGCCCACCGATGCCGCCAAGCGCGTGGTGCCCGATGCCCGCGAGGAGTCGCAGCGCGTCAGCCAGGCCCTGGAGCGGATCCGCGGGGCGGTGGCCCAGCGGGTGGCCAACGAGCAGCGCCACCTGGACCAGCTGCGCTCCCGCCCGGTGCTGGTGGACCCGGCAGCCAGCTTCGGCTCCCACTACGACCGGCTGGAGACGCTGCGGATGCGCCTGGAGCACGCCACCGAGCGGCTGCTCAGCCGCGAGATGACCGCGGTGCAGCACGACCTGTCCCGGGTGCGGGCGATGAGCCCCAAGGCCACCCTGGAGCGGGGTTACGCGATCCTCGTCGACGGCGAGGGCGACAGCGTCAGCTCCATCCACGACGTGGACCTGGACGACGACGTGATGGCCTACCTGGCCGACGGCAAGCTGACCCTGGGCGTGCGCGGGATCGAGGATCCCACCGGCCAGGCCAGCGCCAGCATGGACGACTACGACTTCGAGGAGGACTGATGGGCGAGAACGCATCCCAGCCCGAGATGGGCTACGAGCAGGCGCGCGAGGAGCTGGCGGAGGTGGTGCGCAAGCTGGAGTCGGGCGGCGTGCCGCTGGCCGACTCGATGGCGCTGTGGGAGCGCGGCGAGAAGCTGGCCGCCATCTGCCAGCAGTGGCTCGACGGTGCCAAGGCGAAGATCGACGCGGCCCGTCAGGCGCAGACCCCGGCCGAGCAGGACTGAGCCCAGCCGGACCACGCCCAGCAGGACCGAGTCCGGCGGGACGCCGCCGGGGCGGATCTCAGCGCAGCATCCCGGCGAAGGCCTCGGCCTGCTCGTAGGAGCCGTCGGCGCAGGCCACCGTGGTGGTGGGCTTCGGCTTCTCGGCCACGTTGACCAGGCAACGGGTGCGGCCGTCCTCGCTGACATAGCGGGTCCAGCTGCGGCCGTTGACGGTGCTGGTGCCCTCCTCGACGCCCTTGCGAGTGGCGTCGTCGACGAAGACGCGCTGGCTGGTGCCGGGGCGCTGCTTGAGCTCGTAGTAGGTCTGGCCGGCCACCTGGAAACCGAGCTCCAGCTGGTCGTCGGAGAACTTCGCCCGTACCGGCTTCCAGTCGGCCGGCAGCACGGTGGGTGCCAGCACGGTCATGGTGCCCTCGTCGCGGGCGGCCTGCGTGATCGGCTCCCACGGGGCGATCGCCACGCTCGGCTCGTCGGGCACCTGGGAGAAGAAGCCGTAGATCAGCGCCGCCGGCACCAGGATCACCGCGAGGGAGATCAGCATGTCCAGCGCGGTCTTCTTCTTCGTCTTCGCCACCCGGGCATCCTAGCCGGGTCGTGCGCCGGACCCGACCGTCGTCTCCCCCGGCCTCCCACCGGCTGGCGACGCCTCAGATGCCCTCCTCCAGCATCTCGGTGACCAGCGCGGCGATCGGCGAACGCTCGGAGCGGTTCAGCGTGACATGGGCGAACAGCGGGTTGCCCTTGAGCCGCTCCACCACCGCGGCGATGCCGTCGTGCCGGCCGACGCGCAGGTTGTCGCGCTGGGCCACGTCGTGGGTCAGCACGACGCGGGAGTTCTGGCCGATCCGGCTCAGCACGGTGAGCAGCACATTGCGCTCCAGGCTCTGCGCCTCGTCGACGATCACGAAGGCGTCGTGCAGGGAGCGGCCGCGGATGTGGGTCAGCGGCAACACCTCGAGCATGTCCTGGGCGATCACCTCGTCGATCACGTACTTGTTGGTGACCGCACCCAGGGTGTCGAAGACGGCCTGGCCCCAGGGGGCCATCTTCTCCCCCTCGGTGCCGGGCAGGTAGCCCAGGTCCTGCCCACCGACCGCGTACAGCGGCCGGAAGACCACCACCTTGCGGTAGAGCCGACGCTCCAGCACAGCCTCCAGCCCGGCGCACAGCGCCAGCGCGGACTTGCCGGTGCCGGCCCGCCCGCCCAGCGAGACGATGCCCACCTCCTGGTCCATCAGCACGTCCAGCGCGATCCGCTGCTCCGCGGAGCGGCCGTGCAACCCGAAGACCTCACGCTCGGAGCGCACCAGCTTCACCCGCCCGTTGGCCAGCTTGCGGCCCAGCGCGCTCGACGAGCCGGTGCTCAGCACCAGCCCGGTGTTGGTGGGCGCCTCGATCGCCTCCAGCACCTCGGCCTCGCCCTGCTCGTAGAGCCGGTCGACCACGTCGCCGGGCACGTCGAGCTCGACGATGCCGGTCCAGCCGGTGTCCACCGCCAGCTCGGCGCGGTACTCCTCGGCCTCCAGCCCCACGACGGAGGCCTTGACCCGCATCGGCAGATCCTTGCTCACCACCACCACGTCGTGGCCCTCGGCCGACAGGTTGATGGCCACCGCCAGGATGCGCGAGTCGTTGTCGCCCAGCCGGAAGCCGGCCGGCAGCCGGGCGGGGTCAGTGTGGTTCAGCTCCAGGTGCAGGGTGCCGCCGGCCTCGTTGACGGTGATCGGCTCGTCGAGACGGCCCTCACGCACCCGCAGGTCGTCCAGCAGGCGCAGCGCGCTGCGGGCGAAGTAGCCCAGCTCAGGATGGTGGCGCTTGGCCTCCAGCTCGGCCACCACCACGATCGGCAGCACCACGTGGTGCTCGTCGAAGCGCAGCAGCGCCCGGGGATCGCTGAGCAGCACCGAGGTGTCGAGCACATAGGTCCTGGTGAGGCTGGCGCTGGTCTGGTCGGTGCCGAGCTGCTGGGAGGGCTTGAGCACGGGAGCTCCTTCGTCGGTGAAGGGGGCCACCCGGTGCCGGCCGACCCCCTCGGGTCAGGGTCGGGGCGGTGCACAGGACGGGTCAGGAAGTGGGAGTCCAACTGCTCCCGGGGCCACCTGGGGTCCGTCCATGCCGCCAAGCTACGTCGCGACGAGCCCGCCGCCGCAGAGCACGCCGACGGCTTCACCAACTGTTCAACCACCGTGCACCCGGCCCGGGTCAGCTACTGCCGCGAGGTCCGTCGCGGCGCCGGCCCACCTAGGCTGGGGACATGCCCGTGCTGCCGCCCCAGTTCCACCTGCCCACCACGCCGCTGGCCCGCCCCGAGTCGGTGGTGCAGGGCACGAACGTCCGCTTCACCGTGCTCACCGAACGGCTGCTGCGCCTGGAGTACTCCCCCACCGGCAGCTTCGAGGACCGTGCCACGCAGGTGGTGATCAACCGTGACCTGCCCACGCCTGACTTCAAGGTCTTCCGCGACGGCGAGCGGGTGCAGATCATCACCCGCTACCTGCACCTGGACCATGCCGGCGGCGAGTTCAGCGCCGAGAACCTCAGCGTCAAGGAGCTCACCGGTGGCTACCACTCCATCTGGCGCCCCGGGCAGGAGGCCGACAGCGCCTTCAGCCAGTACGTCGGCAAGCGAACCCAGCTGGGCGGCACCGCCCGCACCCTCGACGCGGTGGACGGCCCCACCGACCTGGAACCCGGCCTGGCCAACGAGCTGGGCATCACCAGCCTCGACGACTCCGCCTCGCTCGCCCTGGTCGACGACTGGGTGGCGCAGCGCATCCCCGGCAATGTGGACGTCTACGTCTTCGCCTACGGCCACGACTACCCGGCGGCGGTGGCGGACTTCTACCGGATTTCGGGGCGCCAGCCGGCGCTGCCGCGCCACGCCCTGGGCAACTGGTGGAGCCGCTACCACCCCTACACCGACCAGGAGTACCAGGCGCTGATCACCCGCTTCGAGGCCGAACGGCTGCCCTTCAGTGTCGCCGTGGTGGACATGGACTGGCACCTGACCAGCATCGATCCCCGCTTCGGCGCGGGCTGGACCGGCTACACCTGGAATCCGGACCTCTTCCCCGACCACGTCGGCTTCATGGCCTGGCTCCACGAGCACGGGCTGAAGATCAGCCTGAACGTGCATCCCGCGGAGGGGGTGCGGGCCTTCGAGGAGGCCTATCCGCGAATGGCCGAGGCGCTGGGGATCGACCCGGCCACGGAGCTGCCGGCCAGTTTCGACTTCGCCGACCCGGCCTTCATCCGTGCCTACTTCGAGCAGCTGCACCACCCGATGGAGGCCGAGGGCGTCGACTTCTGGTGGGTGGACTGGCAGCAGGGCGCCACCAGCCGCATCCCGGGCCTGGACCCGCTGTGGATGCTGAACCACTGCCACTTCCTGGACTCGCAGCGCGACGGGGAGCGCGGGCTCACCTTCAGCCGCTATGCCGGGCCCGGCTCGCACCGCTACCCGGTGGGCTTCAGCGGCGACACGGTGGTCACCTGGCAGTCGCTGCACTTCCAGCCCTGGTTCACCGCGACGGCCTCCAACATCGGCTACGGCTGGTGGAGCCATGACATCGGTGGCCACATGTTCGGCCACAAGGACGACGAGCTGGCCACCCGCTGGCTGCAGTTCGGCGTCTTCAGCCCGGTGAACCGGCTGCACTCGTCGAACGGCGCCTTCTTCGGCAAGGAGCCGTGGCGCCACGGTCCGGTGGCGGAGCGGATCATGGGTGACTTCCTGCGGCTGCGCCACCGGATGGTGCCCTGGCTGTTCACCGAGAACGAGGCCTCCAGCCGTGAGCTGCGCCCGCTGCTGCGCCCGATGTACTGGACCGAGCCGGAGGAGCTGGCGGCCTACCAGTGCGACAACCAGTACTGGTTTGGCCGCGACCTGCTGGTGGCCCCGCTGACCAGCCCCACCGTCGCGGGTACGCGCACCGCCTCGACCACGCTCTGGCTGCCGGAGGGTGACTGGGTGGACTTCTTCACCGGCCTGTCCTACCGGGGCGGGCGCCGGGTGACCATGCACCGCCGGCTGGACTCGATCCCCGTCCTGGCCCGGGCCGGCGCCATCGTGCCGCTCACCGGGCAGGACGCCGACGGGCAGGACCTGCTGCGCATCGAGATCCCCGAGTCGCTGGAGCTGCGCGTCTTCGCCGGCGCCGACGGCAGCTACACGCTGGTCGAGGACGACGACCGGCTGGAGCCGCGCACCGTGCGCACCCGTTTCGACTACCACCACGACAGCGGTGAGCTGGTGATCCATCCCGCCGAGGGCGAGCTGGACCTGCTGCCGGCCCAGCGCCGCTACCGGCTGGTGCTGGTGGGCGCCGGGACCGAGCAGGTGGTGGAGCTGGGCGAGGTGCCCACCGCCACCGGCGCGAGCGCGCGGTTCGATGGTCCGCGCGAGTTCGACAACCAGGTGGCCGAGCGGCTGTTCACCCTGCTGGACCGCGCCGAGATCGGCTTCACCACCAAGCAGCAGTGCTACGACGCGATCACCGAGAACCCCACCGCCGCCCGCCGGATGGCGGTGCTGCGCGCGCTGGAGCTCGACCCGGTGCTGCTCGACGTGCTCGCCGAGGTGGTGCTGGCCCGGGAGTGAGTCAGAAGGCGACGAGCTGCTCGGCGGCCAGCTCGCCCTGGGGCCAGACGGCGCGCACGATGCCCGCGGCGGCCAGCGCCTTGCGGCAGCCGGGGCAGGGCTCGTCGGTGATGTAGGCCACGGCGCCCTTGGTGTCGCGGGTGCTGAACAGCAGTGCATTCACCTCGGCGTGGATGGCGATGCAGAAGCCGGGTGTGCCGGGCCGGTCGTAGTCGCCCAGCCCGGGCACCTGGTCATAGGAGAGCTGGCCGCGCGGGCAGGCGCCCTCCAGGCAGTCGGGGCGGCCCGGGGCGGCGCCGTTGTAGCCGGTGGCGATGATGCGACGGTCCAGCACCAGCAGCGCCCCCACCCGTCGTCGGGTGCACTTCGCCCGGGCGGAGACCGCCGTGGCGATCCCCAGGAAGTACTCGTCCCAGCTGGGGACCGCGTGCGACTGCTGCGTCATGGGGGAATCCTAGGGGCCGTCGAGCTGAAGTGTGGATGGGCGTGTGCATCCACACATCAGCCGAGGCACACCGCCCCACCGGGAGCGCTGGCAGGCCCCGGGAGCGCCGTGGGGACCGCCCCTCCGGCGGAGCACGCAGCGAGGATCAGTTGAAGCCGAAGTCGTAGTCGTCGTAGGAGCGAGGGTCCTCGATCGGCTCGATGTGGATCATGATGTGCAGGTCCGGGTAGAGCTTGAGCAGCTCCTGCTCGATGTCCTCCACCAGGTCGTGGCCGGCCTGCACGGTCCAGGCGCCCGGCACCAGCAGGTGCATGTCCATGAAGCGACGGTTGCCCGACTCGCGGGTGCGCACCGCGTGGAACATCACGTGCTCCTGCTTGAAGCCCTCCAGCACGCCGCGGATGGCGGCGTTGTCCTCCTTGGGCAGGCTCACGTCCATCAGCCCGGCGGTGGACTCGCTGATCAGCTTCCAGCCGGTGAACAGGATGTTGATGCCCACTGCGAAGGCCACCACGGCATCCAGCCGGGGCCACCTGGTCAGCCAGACCAGCAGCACGCCCACCACGACGCCCACCGAGGTCCACACGTCGGTGAGCAGGTGCTTGCCGTCGGCGGTCAGCGTCATGGAGCGGTACTTGCGGCCGGCGCGCAGCAGCACCCAGGCCACCGTGCCGTTCAGCACGGAGGCCAGCACCGAGACCAGCAGGCCGACGCCCACGTTCTCCAGCGGCTGGGGGTGCAGGAAGCGCTCGACGGCGGTGACCATGATCACCGCGGCCGCCACGAAGATCATCACGCCCTCCACCGCGGCGGAGAAGTACTCGGCCTTGGAGTGGCCGAAGTTGTGGTTCTTGTCGGCCGGCTTGATGGCCACCCGCAGCGCGATCAGCGCCACGACGGCCGCCACCAGGTTCACCACGGACTCGGCGGCGTCGGAGAGCAGGCCCACCGATCCGGTGATCCGCCAGGCAAAGGTCTTCAACGCGATGGTGCCCAGGGCGGCGGCGATGGACAACCAGGCGAACCGGGTCAGGTCCACCGGGGCCTGACGGGCCACGGATGGTCCGGCGACGGGGGCGGCCGGATCGGCGGGGATCGAGGGAGCTTCCTTCACCCCACCATTCTTCCCCAGCCGTCGGCGGGCCTGAAACCCCGCTCAGCAGCGGCACATCACGGCAAGCCAGGGCGGCGTTAGGCTGGATCCATGGCTCGTCGCGGTTGGCTGGGGATCCCCGGCGTCACCTCGCTGCTGCAGAACCGAGAGCAGCGCGAGGGCCTGGTGCTGTCGGGCGGCGGCTCGAAGGCCAGCTTCCAGATCGGTGCCCTGCGCTACCTCTACGAGCGGGCCGGCATCGCCCCCACCGTGATGGTGGGCACCAGCGCCGGGAGCATCCTCACCGCCCTGCTCGCGCAGTCCGCCGACCCTGCCGCCCAGGCCGCCTCGGTGCGTGAGCTGGAGCGGTTGTGGCTGGGCATGGAGCGCCAGAGCGACATGTTCACCGAGCGTGAGTGGTTCCGTCGCTTCCGCTCCCGCGGCCCGGAGCTGATGGCCCTGGTGCAACGTGACCACTCCTCCTCCCGGCTGGGCTGGCGCAGCCAGGCCAACCTGCCGCGGATCCAGCTCCCCTTCACCAAGGGCTTCACCATCGACCCGGAGGATGCCCCGCAGCAGCGCTCCCAGCACGAGGAGCCGCACGACGAGCAGGAGGGCGAACCGCTCAGCCCGCAGCTGGAGACGCTGGCGCTGGCCACCCGGGATCCAGAGGTGGAACCGGCCGAGCTCTCCCCCACCACCGTGATGGCCGTGCTGGCCGGGCTGAGCCGGATGCGCGGCGTCGGGCAGGACCTGGGCCTGATCCTGTCGGGCGCGGAGAAGACCCGCTCCATGTACATCCCCGGCCCGATCCTGCGCGAGCTGCTGGGCAGCGGCATCTTCGACTCCACCAAGGTGGCGGCCTCCGGCGTCACCGTACGCATCGCGCTGACCGCGCTGGAGAGCGGCGAGCTGCGCTTCATGCGCGAGGACGGCACCATCGTGGACCGCGACGACGTGCCGATCGGCGGCAACCGCCACGACTTCAGCCGCGGTGTGCTCGCCTCCTGCTCCATCCCCGCGGTCTTCGTCCCGGTCCCGCTGGACGACGAGACCTATGTGGACGGCGGGGTGCGCGAGAACCTGCCCGCCGAGATGGCGGTGGGCCACCTGGGCTCCAGCCCCACCTGGGTGGTCACTTCGAACGCCCCGGGCACCGGCGTCCACGAGAGCTATGCCCGCAAGGACATGATCTCGGTGATGATGCGCGCCACCGAGATCATGAGCGACGAGACCGAGCGCGACGAGGTGGCCTATGCCCGCTCCGCCGGCGCGACGGTGATCGAGCCGGAGATGGACGTGCACGACTCGCTCACCATCGACCCCGGCCTGATCCGGATCAACATGGACTACGGCTGGATGCGCGCCGCGGAGGCACACTTGGGCCTGGGTGCCGCCGAGCAGGCGCTCACCCGCGAGGTGGTCGAGCTGCGGCGCGAGGCCTGGCAGCTGGAGAAGGACCTGCTGGACCCCCAGGTGCCGCACAACGAGCGCGACCTGCTGCGCCTGGCGCGGGTGAAGTTCGAGCTGCACGAGCGGGTGCCGCACCTGCGCCCGGAGGTGGCGCCCGAGGGCTGCGCCGGCTGGTGGATGCGCTGGGAGGCGCACCAGCCGCCCGCCGAGGTCGAGCCGCCCTGGCTGGTCTGAATCCGGACCGGGCTGGCCCGAGGGATCAGATCATGTCCTTGAGCTCGGCCACGCTCTCCACGATCAGGTCCGGGCGGTAGGGGAAGCGCTCCAGGTCCATCCGGCCGGTGATGCCGGTGAGCACCAGGACGGTGAACAGCCCCGCCTCCATGCCCGCGACGATGTCGGTGTCCATCCGGTCACCGATCATGGCGGTGGTCTCGGCATGGGCGTCGATCTTGTTCATGGCGGAGCGGAACATCATCGGGTTGGGCTTGCCCACCACGTACGGGCGACGGTTGGTGGCCGCGGTGATCATGGCCGCGGCAGCACCGGTGGCGGGCAGCAGGCCCTGGGCGCTGGGGCCCGTGGTGTCGGGATTGGTGGTGATGAACTTGGCGCCCGCGACGATGTGGCGGATGGCCTGGGTGATGGACTCGAAGGAATAGGTGCGGGTCTCGCCCAGCACCACGTAGTCCGGCTCGGTGGAGGTGAGGATGAAGCCGGCCTGGTGCAGTGCTGTGGTCAGGCCCGCCTCCCCGATGGCGTAGACGCGGGCCCCGGGGCGCTGCCGCTGCAGGAAGTCGGCGGTGGCCAGGGCGGAGGTCCACAGGTTCTCCTCCGGCACGGTCAGGCCGGACATCTCCAGACGAGCGCTGAGGTCGCGCGGGGTCATGGAGGAGTCATTGGTGAGCACCAGGAAGCGGTGGGAGGTGTCGACCCAGCGCTGGATCAGCTCCGAGGCGCCGCCGATCGGCTCGTCCTCGTGGACCAGGACACCGTCCTTGTCGGTCAGCCAGCATTCGATGTCTCGAGGTGTACGCACGCCCCAACCCTAGGCGTGCAAGGCGACATCGGGGTGAACACCGCCAGCGCTTCCTCAGCTGGGGCCCGGTGCACCCCCAGCCGGGCGGGGCGAGTGACCCAGACGGCGCTCAGGATGGTCTTGGCCGGCGTTGTTAGTGTGGTCGGAACCCCCGACCTGAACGCCACATCTGTCCGCGAACCGAAGGGTCTGATCCGTGACCAGCACCAACCGCCGAACCTTCCTTGCGATCGGGGCAGCCGGAACCGCCGGCCTGGCCGTCGCCGCGACGGCAGGATGCTCCGGCGACGACGAGACGTCCCCGTCGCCCACGCCCAGCGCCGAGGCCTCCAGCGGGGCTCCCACCACCGGTCAGGGCCTGGCCAAGGAGATCCTGGCCGACGAGCCACTGCTCTACCTGGACTTCCAGGACGACGCCGATGCGAAGGCCCCGGCCGACCGCTCCGGCCACGGTCACAAGGCCACCCTGCACGGCAAGCAGTGGTGGGCCAATGATGCGCTGCTCACCCCGGCGCCCGATGCGGTGGGCCGCGCCTTCTACTCCGGCTCCAGCGTGGAGCCCGCCTGGGTGGAGGTGGCCGATGCCACCACCTGGCTGGGCACGGTGGCCAGCACCGGGCTCAGCGTCGAGATGTGGATGAACCAGGAGGAGCCCAACTACGCGCAGTGCCTGCTGAAGCTGGACTCCTCCACCGACGACACCGGTTGGTCCTTCGGCTTCCAGCAGGAGGGCACCGGTCTGGTGGCCGAGGGGCCCGGCTACAAGGCCGTCGAGTCCACCACCCCGAAGCTGCCGGGCGCCTGGCACCACGTCGCCTTCACCGCCGACAAGGCCGGTGCCGTGGCGCAGTACGTCGACGGCAAGAAGGTGGGCGAGGGCAGCATCGGCCCCTTCGTCGGCAAGGTCACCAAGGTGCTGATCGGCATGAAGAAGGCCGGCGAGGGCGCCTCGCTGTCGGGCCAGTGGTCCCACCTGGCGATCTTCGGCAAGGCGCTGGCCCCCGAGCGGGTGGCGGCCCACCATGCCGCCGGCGTGGCCGAGGCCGACCCGGCCGTGCGCGGCGCCGACTGGTGGTTCGGCGGGCCCGCCTACTACAAGCAGTTCAGCAATGCCGAGGTGCTCACCGACACCAAGCGCTTCCCGGTGGCCGAGTGGTGGATGAATGCCTTCGACGAGGACCTGCCCACCGAGAAGAAGTATGCCGACGGCGCCGTGGTCGTGGACCCGCAGGTGACCCCGGAGGGGCTGCGCAAGGCCGGCATCTGGACCATCCGCACGGTGGGCATGGACATGACCGGCAAGCCCGGCGCGGAGACCATCGGCTGGCTCCCCGAGGACGAGGCCGACATGGCCACCGAGAAGATGCAGAAGATGGAAAAGGCCATGAAGCAGATCCCCGACGGGGCGCTGGCCTATTCCAACTTCGGCACCGGCGTGACCATCTCCTCGATCGACCGCTACCGGGTGCGGCCGCTGGTGGACCGCCCCAAGCTGCACCAGGTCTCCGCGGACCTGTACTCCTACTGCTTCAGCCCCACCGTCTGCCAGCAGGTGGAGGATGCCTGGGGCATCCCGAAGGAGATCGCCCGCCGCGCCTGGATCCACGGCAAGACGGTGGAGCGCTGCCGCGCCTTCCTGACCGTCCCGCGTCCGGTCTGGGGCCTGGTGGCCCTGGGCCACGGCGGCGTCACCGCCCCCGGCGAGCCGGGCTGGTCCTCGGTGCCGAGCGCCGACGAGGTGGAGGGCGCCATGATGAGCTGCATCCTGGGCGGCGCCTCGGGCATCCTGCTCTTCCCGCAGACCTTCCCGGACTCCAAGAAGGCGCCGATCTGGAATGCCAAGACCGCCTACAAGGCCGGCGACACGGTGCGCGACGCGAAGGAGGAGCACCGCTTCTGGTACGCCCGCACCGAGCCCAAGCAGGGCGTTGACCCCAACACGGTGACCGACGACTCCTGGCTGAGCTGGCGCCCGGGCGTCTTCGGCGTGCGCGACAAGGACCACTTCGCCCGCGGCGTGAGCGATCGCGTCGAGAAGGTGAAGGCGCGCCTGCAGACCCATGCCGAGGTCTTCAACTCGCGCAGCCAGAACCGTCGCTTCAACGACAAGCTGTACACCCGCTGGTGGCCCAGCACGCCCGACGGCAACTCCTACCTGCTGGCCATGCAGGACATCCACGAGACCGATGGCAGCTACGACTACGTCATGCCCGAGGGTGTCACCGAGGTGGAGGTGGTGGACGAGGACCGCACCATCAAGGTCTCGGACGGCACGTTCACCGACTCCTTCGCCAACGAGTGGGAGCACCACCTGTACCGCTGGAAGGTCTAGACTCGCTGGGCGCCGGGCCTGCGGGCCCGGCACCTCGCCCCTATAGCTCAGCTGGCAGAGCAGTGGACTTTTAATCCATGGGTCCTGGGTTCGATCCCCAGTGGGGGCACCTGGTCAGTGCCGGTTTCGGCGAGCCACGCAGCTCGAATCGTGTGCCCCGTGCGGGCCGCCGACTCCGGGTAGATTCGCCTGCATGACGGGCTTCCTGGTGGTGCTGGCGGTGGGCCTGGTGCTGCTCGCCCTGGCCGCCCTGCGCGACCGCCAGACCCGACTGGCCGCCGAACGGGCCCTCGGGGCGCCGGTGAGCCGCGTGGAGGCCGCCCCGGCCGCCACCCCCGACGAGGGCCAGCGCGCCGCACTGGATCGCTTCCGCCAGCAGCACCAGATCGTCGACGCGCGGCTCGCGGATCCGGGGATGGCCACCTGGGCCGATCCGCCGACCGCCGAGCTGGCCGATGCCGATGTGCTGGTCTGCAGCCAGGCCCCCGGTTCGCTGCGGGAGCTGCTGGCCAGCCTGGAGCGGTGCCGCCCCCGGCCCCTGCTGCTCGTCTGTCCGCCGGTGGAGCCGACCCTGCTGGGTCTGGTCGTCGCCTCCCCCGAGCATCGGCTGGTGGTGGCCGAGGCCGACGACGAGGCCCTGACCGTGGTGTCCGCAGTCACTGGCGCCACCCTGGTGGACCGTGCCGACCTGCAGTCCGGTTGGGCGGTGCGGTGTCACGGGCGGCTGGCTCGCGCCGTCGTCGATGCCGATGGCAGCTGGCTCGAGAAATAGCAGCAGAACCTCAATCTCAACCTCGGGTTCAGGTCAGCTGAGCAATGCTCTCAGCTCATTTTGGGCGTTTGCTCATCCACTACCCATGCGGTGCGTGGGAGCCAGGATCCCGGCTGGAGGCGACGGGTATCAGGCCTAGTCATCTCAATATGATGAACAACATTGTTTCCGAAACACAGTGTTGTAATTACCGGCTGGAGATTTTCGCCACGCATTCGGCGTGTCCGCTGGTCAGCGCCATTTCATTCATTTCTGTTCCATTTGTTGCCATCGATTTCGGCTGCCTAGAGTCCCGCAGCGAGGGGGCTGCACCGGCCCTACCGGGTCAGCCCGGGGACGTGGGGAAGCGTCCAGGCCGGTGCCCCCCTTGCTTGTCCACAGCGGTTGGGGAAGAACCGCGAAAGGGAACTCATGAGTGCACTGCGCGCTGCGCGCCAGGTGGCGGCCTCGACGGTCGTCGCCGGCATGCTGATCGGCGGCAACCAGCTCGTGGTGGGAACCCTGGCCCAGGCCAGGACCACCACGATGGTGGCCACCACCTCGGTGAACGTCCGCTCCGGGCCGAGCACGGCCACGTCGGTGATCGGGGCACTGTCGCCCGGCCAGGAGGTGACCGCCACCGGGCCGGCCAGAGGCGGCTGGTACCCGGTGCTCTTCCAGGGGCGCAAGGGATTCGTCTCCGCCGCCTACCTGCGAGCGCGGACCGCAGTGGTCTCCAGCCAGGTCAGCGACAGTTCGGGCCGCAGCGCCGGTACGGCGCACGCGCTGGAGTCGGTGAACGTGCGCGTCGGTGCCGGGCTGTCCAACCGGGTCTTCACGGTCCTGCCCAAGGGAGCAAGCGTCACGCTCACCGGCCGCACCGAACGCGGCTGGAGCCAGGTGCGGATGGGTGGGCGGATCCTGTGGATCAACTCGGCCTGGCTCACCCGCTCGCGGCCCAGCAGCGCACCGCTGCCGACCACCACTCGCAAGGCCCGGGCCACCACGGCCCTGATGATCCGCACCGCCCCCGGGAGCAAGTTCACCAACCTGGGCGACATCCCCCAGGGGACGGTGCTGAACCTGACCGGCAAGAAGCAGCAGGGCGTGGCCCAGATCGTCTGGCAGGGAGCCCTGCGCTGGGTGAACGCCAACTACCTGGCCTCGGTCTCGTCCACGACGAGCGCTCCGGTGGCGCCGAAGGCGCCCGCCACCATCGGCAGTCGCTATGCCCGGGTGGCGCTGAACCTGCGCACCTCCTCCTCTGGCCCTGGCATGGTGGGCGAGGTTCCAGCCGGGACGCGGCTGGCGGTGACCGGCGTGGTGACCAATGGTCGCGCGCAGGTGGTGGTGAACGGCGCGGAGCGCTGGGTGACCGCCATGTACCTGTCGCTGTCCTCACCCAACCTGGCTCGCTCCGTGAGCGGCAGCCTGAACACGGGTGGCTCGTCGGGGCTGGACTCGCTGGTGCCCGCGGCCAAGGCGATCGTGGGCGACGTGCGGGCCAACTACCCGCAGATCGCCACCATGTACGGCGTCCGCTCGGACCCGCTGCCCGACCACCCCAGTGGCCACGCGGTGGACATCATGCTCCCGAACTACCAGGCCAACAAGGCACTGGGCTGGCAGATCGCCCGCCACGTGCAGGCCAATGCCGGGCGGCTGGGCGTGAAGTACATCATCTTCGACCAGCACATCTGGTCGGTGGCCCGCTCCTCCGAGGGCTGGCGCCCGATGGCCGACCGCGGCAGCGACAACGCCAACCACATGAACCACGTGCACGTCACGGTGAACTGAGCCGTTTGGCGCGCACGCACGGACCCCCTAGGATTGGGCGGTCGGGTCCCCATCGTCTAGCGGCCCAGGACACCGCCCTTTCAAGGCGGCAGCGCGGGTTCGAATCCCGTTGGGGATGCAACGAGAACAAGCCCCTGACCAGCACTCTTGCTGGTCAGGGGCTTCGCCGTTGGTGCAGCTCAGGCTTCGTCCGGCTTCGCAGCCCAGATGTTCTCGTAGGTCTCCAGGAACAGGCCTTGGGAAGCGACCAGACGCGACAGCATGGCGTCGAACTGGGGATCTTCCCCATAGATGTCGTTGTCGAGACCACCTGTGAGCCTGACCAGGATGTCGAGCTCGGTGAAATGGAAGACCATGCGTGGTTCCCGATCCCCCATCACAGCGTGGATGTAGCTCTCCAGCTTGTCCTGGTCGACGTCACGAACATCCAGATCGCTGGCCAGCCCCGGGTGGCGCTGGTAGAACTCCTCGTCATCGCTGTCGACGTAGATGATGCACTGCGGGTGGAAGTGCACCATGCCGAGCAGGACAAAGGAGAACCGGCGGGCGAACTCTGCGCTGCGAGACGCCTGCATGTACTCGATGAAGTCAGGACTCAAGTCGCCTGGCGGAACCTTCGGGACGATCGTGATGCTGCGAAGCTGTTCAGCCTCCGCCAGTTCCTCCAGATGCTCCCAATGCTTGTCGATGTCAATCACGCTGCCACGACCTCCCCGTTGTGCTTTACGTGGGAGATGGGGTTGCCGAAGCCTGCACCGTGGCAGCGTCCGCAGTCGCGAGGCCGCAGATCCCCCCCGCAAGACACACCGAGCCGTTGACTCTTGTGCCCTTGCCAACCTTCTCCCAACCGGGATCAACTCCCTGAATTCTGAACCGCCACGCCACGTTAGTGGTTGTGGTTGGTAGAGCAACCACAACCACTGACAATGTGCGACCCACCTGGCTCGGAGGGGCACGCGGCGAAGCCCGACGGCCGGCGCCATGATGATGATCATGGAGGAACCAGCACCGGGTGAACGGCAGGGGTCGCGTCGTGGGCCCCGGCACCTGCAGCGCCTCAGCGAGCTGGAGGTGGGTCCCGACCAGGTGCTGGAACGGGCCGACCAGGCCCTTGATGCCGGCGCGAGCCTCTGGCTGTCGACGAGGCTGTGGGCCAGCCGACTCGCCATCCCCGGCTTCCCGGCCGTGGTGGCCCTGGTCAACCTTGGCCGCCGCGACCCCCGCGCACAGGCCGGTGACCTCGAGGCTCTTCCACTGTTCCTGCTCGCCGCCATCTGGGCCTTCGGGATGCTGCACGTGGTCCTGCCGCTGGCGCTGCGCGGCGGCGCCCTGGCGACCGGGTCGACGCTCGGCGCCCACACCGTGCTGGGGCCCAGGGAACTTCCCCTGGCCGGGACCCGGGCGCGACGGTGGATCGTCCCGAACCCACGCAGCGGCAACGAGCGCTACTGGTCGATGCGTCACGGGCGCGTCTGGGTGGTGGTGGCGGAGCAGGACCTACCCGCCCCAGACGCTCTGGCGCACCACGGAGTCACCGTGGTCAGGGGCAACTACCTGGCGGACCTGCTGCGGGGCACGCTCGTCGTGGTGGTGCTGGTCCTGCTGTTCGCCGTGGCCGGGGCCATCGCCGCCGTGACCGCCTGGCCCTGACCGGGAGCGCTCAGCGCAACGGGTCCAGGGCCTTGAGCGGCTCCGGACAGCGCCCCTCGGTCACGTACTCGGCCAGCAGCCGGCCCGTCGCCGGCCCCAGGGTGATGCCCCACATGCCATGACCACCGGCCACCCAGACCCCCGGTTGCTCGGTGGGTCCCACCAGCGGCAGGTTGTCCACCGTCACCGGGCGCGCGCCCACCCAGGTCTCCTGCCGGTCCTGCCAGTCCACGCCGTCCAGCAGCGGTTCCGCGGTGCGCACGATGGCCTCCACCCGGCCCGGGTACATCGGCTCGTCGGGACCGCGGAACTCCATGGTGCCGCCCACCCGCAGCCGCTCCCCCAGCGGTGTGCAGGCCACGCGCTGCACCGGGAAGTAGACCGGCCCGGTCACCGGCTGGTGCGTCGCCACGGAGAAGGAGTAGCCACGGCCGCCCACCAGCAGCGTCCTCACCCCGGTCTGGCGAGCCAGCTCCGGCAGCCAGGCGCCGGTGGCCAGCACCACCGCGTCACCGCGCACCGGCTCACGCCCCACCAGCTCGCAGGTGATCCCGCCCGGCCCCTGGCGCAGTCGCTTCACGTCGGCGCCCAGCACGATCTCGCCGCCCCGGCTGCGCACGCTGTCCGCCAGGGCCTCGACGAAGCGACCGGGGTGGATGTAGCGCTGGCCGCGGATCGCGATGCCCGCAGCCACCCGCTGGGAGAGCACCGGCACCTCGGCCCGCAGCTCGTCGCCGGTGAGCCGGTCGGCCTGCAGCGCCACCCCCGCCTCACGGATCAGGTCGAACTCGCGCTCCAGCGCCTCGCGATCGGACTCCTCCAGGAAGGCGGCCATCAGCGGGGCGTCGTGCACCGGGCTGTCCACCCCGCCGGCGCGCAGCAGCTCGTAGGACTCGATGGCCAGGGCATTCATCGGGATGTAGTGCTGCATCGCCTTCTGCCACTGGCCGATGGTGCAGCGACGCGCGAAGCCCAGCAGGAAGCCGATCAGCTCTCGCTCCACCTTCACCGGCACGAAGAGCGGCGAGTCCGGGTCGCGCAGTGCCTTGAGGCCGTAGCGCAGCACCGAGGGTTCCGAGAGCGGGATGGACATGCCCGGCGAGATCCAGCCGGCATTGCCCCAGGAGGCACCGGCCGCCACCCCGGTGCGGTCCAGCACGCTCACCCGCACGCCCCGCTCCTGCAGGAACCAGGCGGTGGACAGCCCGACGATCCCGGCACCCACCACGACGACGTGGGGCTGGCTGCCGCTGCTCGCGGCGCGAAGCGGGGTGGTCTGCATGGCGCTCACTCCTTCGTGGCTCGCTGTCCAGCCACCATCGCCCACCAGGCCCCGGGGTGCAAGGGGTGGGACGTGGATCCACCCGGACGGCCAGCCGAACCGCGGCCCCGACTGCTCAGGCCAGCTGGTTCTCGCGCACCGCCACGTGACGGGCGGCCCAGGCCGAGCAGAAGGAGAGCACTGTCAGGCCGGCCCAGTACAGGGCCACCGGCAGCCAGGAGCCGCCGGCCCGGTGCTGCAGCCACAGCGCGATCATCGGTGCGGTGCCGGAGAACAGGGCGGCGCCGATCTGGTAGCCGAGCGTCACGCCGGTGTAGCGGATGTTGGCGGTGAAGGTCTCGCTCATCATGGTGCCCAGCGTCGCCGTCACCGGCGCCCAGGCCAGCCCCAGGCTCATCACCGAGGCCAGCACGAAGAGCCACAGCTTGCCGGAGTTCACCATCGGGAAGTAGGCGAAGGCGGACAGGCCGAAGAGCAGCACGCCGGCCATGTAGACCGGGCGACGCCCCAGCCGGTCGGACAGGATTCCCATCAGCGGGATCGCGGCCGTGGCGACGGCGGCGCCCACCAGCACGGCGGTGAGCACGTCGCTGCGGGTGTAGGACAGCGGCTTGCTGGTGGCATAGCCCACGATGAAGGTCACCAGGATGTAGAAGGGTGCGGTCTCGGCCGCCTTCGCCCCGACCGCGAGCAGCACGGCGCGCCAGTGCTCGCGCAGCGTGGTGGCCAGCGGGGTCTTCTCCACCTGGCCGGTCTCCTGCAGCGCGCGGAAGGCGGGCGTCTCGTCGAGGCCACCGCGGATCCACAGGCCCAGCGCCACCAGGACGATGGAGAAGACGAAGGGCACCCGCCAGCCCCAGCTGTCGAAGGCATCGCCCGGCAGCAGCGTGGCCAGCAGCACCGCCGCATTGCCCAGCAGCAGGCCGGCCGTGACACCGAGCTGCGGCATCGAGCCGAAGAAGCCGCGTCGCTCGCGCGGCGCGTACTCGTAGGCCAGCAGCAGCGCACCGCCCCACTCACCGCCGATGGCCAGCCCCTGGATGATCCGGAAGAGGTAGAGCAGCACCGGCGCCGCCATCCCGATCTGGGCATAGGTGGGCAGCAGGCCGATGGCCACGGTGCCCAGGCCCATGATGGTCAGCGTCATCACCAGCGTCTTCTTGCGGCCCACCCGGTCACCGATGTGGGCGAAGAAGACGCCACCCAGCGGGCGGATCAGGAAGGTCAGGGCCTGACCGAAGTAGGCCGCCATCAGCTGCACGAAGGGGTCACCCTGCGGGAAGAACTGCTTGGCGAAGATGATCGGGGCCACGGTTCCGTAGAGCAGGAAGTCGTACCACTCGATGGCCGAGCCGCTCAGTGAGCCCAGCAGCACCCGTCGGTTGGTGACGGAGCGCACGACGTCCGGCGGTGCGGCAGCGGTAGGGCTGCTGGACGCGCGTGTGGGCTCCTGGGGGTGCTGCGACATGGGCGGCCTTTCGTCGACGATGACAACCCGGCACACCCTAGGTGACGACTCCCCGCCGCGGAAGAGGTGTGCGACAAGGCCGGACGCACCCCGGCCCCAACCGATGGGTTCGGGTGGGGCCGGGGAGGATGGCCGGGGGTCGGCGGCTCAGGGCTTGAGCACGACCTTCTGGCAGCCGTCGGACTTGGTCTGGAACATCTTGTAGGCCTCGGCAGCCTGGTCCAGCGGGAGCCGGTGGGTGGCCAGGTGCTCCAGGTCGAGCACGTCGTCGGCCTGGTTCACCAGGTCGAAGAGCTCCGGGGTCCAGCGCTTCACGTGGCACTGGCCCATCCGGACCGTGATGCCCTTGTCGAACATGCTCATCATCGGCATCGGGTCGGCCATGCCGCCGTAGACGCCGCTGATCGAGACCGTGCCGCCGCGACGCACCACGTCGATCGCGGTGTGCAGCGCCTCCAACCGGTCCAGGCCGGCCTTCTCCATCGAGGCGCGGGCGATAGGGCCAGGCAGCTTGGTGGCCAGGCCGATCACTTTCTCGGCGACGGGATTGCCGTGCGCCTCCATGCCCACCGCCTCCAGCACCGAGTCGGCGCCGCGGCCGTCGGTGAGATCCAGCACGGCCTTGGTGACGTCCTTGGTGCGGCTGACGTCGAGCACCAGGGCACCGCTCGCCTCGGCCCGCTGCAGCCGCTCGGGCACCAAATCAAGCCCGATCACGCGCTGCACGCCCATCTGGCGGGCGGCCCGCACCGCGAGCTGGCCCACCGGTCCGAGGCCGACGACCACCAGGGTGCCGCCCTCGGGCACGTCGGCCCACTGCAGCCCCTGCCAGGCGGTCGGCAGGATGTCGGACAGGTAGAGGTAGCGCTCGTCGGGGTGGCCGTCCTTGGGGAGCTTCACCGGGCCGAAGTCGGCGTGCGGGACGCGCACCAGCTCGGCCTGGCCGCCCGGCACGGAGCCGTAGAGCGAGGTGTAGCCGAACAGGCTCGCACCCTTGCCCTGCTCCACGTTCTGGGTGGTCTCGCACTGCGCGTACAGCCCGCGGCTACACATCCAGCAGTGCCCGCAGGAGATGGTGAACGGGACCACGACGCGGTCGCCGACCGCGAGGTTCGCCACCCCGCTGCCCACCTCCTCGACGATGCCCATGAACTCGTGGCCCAGCACGTCGCCGGGACGCAGGTAGGGGCCCAGCACCTTGTACAGGTGCAGGTCCGAGCCGCAGATGGCCGTGGAGGTGACGCGCACGATCGCGTCGGTGGGTTCGATGATGCGCGGATCGGGGACCTCGCGCACCTGGACGTCCTCGACGCCCTGCCAGGTGAGTGCCTTCATGCCATACAGCCTTGCCAACCATCCCTCGGTTCGACCATCCCCCTGGGGGTGCACCCGAAGCGGCGGACGCCGCGGGCATGGACAATCGGCCCAATCCGCACCCTTGGCCCCGGCAGGGGGCACCATGGTGCTGGCAGAACTCCCCAGAAAGGCTTGTCATGGATCACCTCGCAGACATCCAGAAGTACGCCCCCGGCGCCAGCGCCGAACTCGTCACCAAGATGGAGCAGACCTACCGTCTGGTCCTGTCCAAGGCCGACTCCGCCCAGGTCTCCTTCTCCGACCCCGAGGAGCTGGCGCGCGTGCGCGAGAACTTCGTGCAGAAGAAGCTCGGCATCACCGATTCCGACGCCGAGGTGGACGAGGTCATCGCCTCCATCGGCGCCAAGATCTCCGGTCGCAAGAACCGCCTGACCGTCTACTACCTGCTGGCCGAGCACTACGGCCGCCTCGACAAGCTGGCCTGAGCCACTGCCTCCTCCGAACGGCGCCCCATCCACCGATGGGGCGCCGTTCCGCCTTGTCGGGCCGGCTGGAGGAGGCAACCGCCCGCAGGGTCGCCGGTCACCAGCGGGCCCAGAGTCCTTGCAGGCCTGGGATCGCGCGCGCCCCCGCCCGGCAACGGCCTGTTCACCCACCCGCCATCGCCATGGCAGCTGGACGTCACGCTCAACCCGTTGAATCACCGAAGGAAACCGACGCCCAGGGGGAAGCACCATACTCGGGTCGCCCGACAACGGAGTACCGGTCGTGCGGACCGACGAGGCACGCCGACGACGGTTGGTGATGCCACTGTTCATCGCAGTCCTGGTGGGACTGCTGGCGCTGGGACTGCTGTGGAACCGCGGCAACGACTCCCAGCTGGTGGGAGCCGGCTCCACGCTGGCGGCCCCGCTGGTGGAGCGCTCGGTGGCCGACTACCGCAATGCGGTGGCGGCCGACAATCCCGACCGCCCCGGCCAGACCGGTGGCGACTGGGTGCTCGACGGCTCCGGCGGCATCGACTACGAGAAGGTCGGCTCGATGGGCGGCGTGATGCGGCTGTCCGATCCCGAGGTGGACTTCGCGGTGAGCGACTACCCGCTCAGCACCACCGCCCTCGCCGAGCTGCAGGCCGGCCAGTTCCCCGTCGCCGCCGGCGCGCTGGCCCTGGTGCACGACCTGGACCTCGGCGGCCGCGCCCTGCGACTCGACGCCCCGACCGTCGCCCGGATCTACCTGGGCAGCATCACCCGCTGGAACGATCCCGCCATTGGTGCGCTCAACCCCGGTCTCCAGCTCCCTGACCTGGCGATCACACCGCTGCACCGCTCCGACGGCTCAGGCTCGACGGCCGGGCTCACCAGCTGGCTCAGCGAGAACAGCCCCGAGTGGGCCGACGGCCCCGGCTCCGGTCCGCAGGTCGACTTCCCCGAGGACATCGGGCGGGCCGCGGAGCGCTCCAGCGGCATGGTGGAGGGCACCGGTGCCACCGAGGGCGCCCTGGCCTACGTCGAGCCCGGCCAGGCCCGCAGCGCCGGCCTGCAGGTGGTGCAGCTCAAGAACCGCGCCGGCAACTTCACTGCCCCCGACGCCGAGGCGATGGCCGCGGCGCTGCAGGGCATGGACTGGGAGGCCGGGGACCACTTCACGGGGCTCTCCCCCACCGAGACCGCCCGGGAGGCCTACCCGCTCACCCTGCCGATCTACGTGGTCATGAAGACCGACCCGAAGGACCAGGCCGATGCCCGCCGCACCCTGGGCTGGCTGCGCTGGCTGGTGCAGGACTACGACACCTCCACCACCGGACTGGGCTACCTGCCCTTGCCCGAGGCCGGTTCGCGCGCCGTCGCCTCCTACTGGGCCACGACCTTCCAGACCCTCGACTGATCCCATCCCCTCAGAGAGACAGAGCAATGGACGCAGACATCTTCAAGGACATCCTGGTCCCCGTCGTCGGGGGCCTGGGCATCTTCCTGCTGGGCCTCGAGTTCATGGAGACCGGCATCCAGGCGCTGAGCGTGAACAAGATGCGCCAGTGGCTGGCCAAGATCGCCGGCACCCCCGCCAAGGGGGTGATGGCCGGCACCGTGATCACCGGCATCATCCAGTCGTCCACCGCCATGACGGTGATGACGGTGGGCCTGGTGAACGCCGGGGTGCTCAGCCTGCGCTCCGCGATCAGCGTCATCATGTGCGCCAACATCGGCACCACGCTGGGCAACGGGCTGATCGCGCTGCCGCTGGGCCCGCTCGGACTCTTCTTCGGCGGCATCTTCGCGCTGGTCTACTGCTTCTCGCGCAAGGACCGCACCCGCAACCTGGCACTCGCGCTGATGGGCTTCTCGCTGGTCTTCTACGGCCTGAACCTGATGACCGGCGGCCTCAAGCCGCTCAAGAACATGCCCGCGGTGATGAACGTGCTGGAGGGGCTGGACTCCTCCAACATCGGCGGCGTGCTGGTGTGCGCCCTGATCGCCGCGCTGATCACGGCCATGATCCACTCCTCCTCGGCCACCATCGGCATCGTGATGGGCCTGGGCGCGTCGGGCATCCTGCCCTGGCAGACCGGGATCGCCTTCGCCATCGGCGCCGACCTGGGCACCACCATCACCTCGTGGATCGCCTCGCTGAACCTGTCGAAGAATGCCAAGCGCACCGCCTATGCCCACATCGCCTTCAACTTCATCGGCGTCCTCGTGGTGCTGGCCCTCTTCTTCCCCGCCATCCGGGTGCTCTCCTGGGGCTGTTCAACATCGACCCCGGCGCACCGGTCATGGTCGACGGCCACAAGACCTACCCGATGGTGCCGGTGGCCGTGGGTGCCTTCAGCATCTTCTTCAACATCTTCAACGTGCTGATCCTGTTCCCCTTCATCGGAACCTTCGAGAAATACCTGAGCCGGATCGGCGCCAAGACCGAGGAGGCCGAGGACTTCTCGCACCCGCGCTACCTGGACGACGCGGTGCGCGACGACTTCTCGCGCGCGGTGCCCGCCGTGCAGGCCGAGATCCACCGCCAGCTGATCGCCGGCGCCCTCTTCCTGGACATCGCCCGCGGCCGCCCCGAGGCGCCCAAGGAGCCGGCCGAGCACGCCGACGCCACCGACTCCCTCTCCCGTGAGATCCGCGCCTACTCGGCCCACCTCTTCCACGACGACCTGGACCGCGAGCAGATGGACCTGGTGGCCAGCCTGATCGAGGAGGTGGACTTCACCGGCGCGCTCACCGAACAGCTGCACCAGATCGCCCGACGCACCCGCCGCGAGCAGTTCAGCCCCGCCAGCCAGGTCTTCCTGGAGGAGGCGCTGGAGCGGCTGGACCGCAGCATGGACACCATCGTCGTGCCGCAGGCCAACCAGCCCAGCAACCTCCCGCCCGGGCACGACCGCACCGCCACCATCGACGAGCTGCGCTGGAAGGTGATCGACACCGCCTCGCTGCCCGCCGGCGAGAAGGGCGCCCTGGTGGCCCTGCTGGGATCCATCGAGCGCTCCGAGGACCTGATCGGCCGGATCAAGCAGGAGCGGGCCAGCGTCGACCGTGGCATCGCCACCTTCGAGAAGGCCTGAGCAGGAAGTGCCGGCCGGGCTGGGTCGTGCTGCCGCGCAGGACCCAGCCGGGCCAGCGTTTCTCCTTGTCAGAGGGGATTTGAGCGCTCAAGGTCACTCGATTTCACATTTGCCGCAGGTTCACGCTATTCTTTTCGAGCTGCCTGAAACGGCAGCCGGCCGGATGGGAAACCATCCAGCAGGGCCGCAAGGCCCCGTAGCGCAGTTGGTTAGCGCGCCGCCCTGTCACGGCGGAGGTCGCGGGTTCGAGTCCCGTCGGGGTCGCGAAAGCGGTGATGGAAACATCACCGCTTTTGTGTTGATGGATCTTCGCCGATCCAACGGCACATTGAGGAAGTGCTTCCACCACTCCTCAGCACTGGCCAGGTAGCTCAGCTGGTAGCAGCGTTCGCCTGAAAAGTGAAAGGTCACCGGTTCGATCCCGGTCCTGGCCACCACTGACCCGCTCTCTCGCAGAGCGGGTTTTTTGGTGCCCCGAGCCGCTCGGCTGCGGGAACCGCCCACCGGCTTCAGTCGATGTAGGCGCGCACCCAGCGCGCGATCTCGTCGAAGTAGTGCGTGCGCACCGGCTCGGCCGAGAGGGCCAGGTCGTGCAGCCCGTCGACGATCCGCACCACCGTCACGTGCGGCCCCAGCTTCACCGCCCGCACCGCCAACTTCTCCACGTCCAGCACGGTGTCCGCGCTCTTCAGCGACTCGTCCCAGGTGCGTCGGAAGTCGCTGCGGGCACTGATCAGGGTGAGCACCGGGCAGTCGATCTGCAGGCCCTCCGCGACCCGGTCGTGGCCCGCCAGGATGGCGGCCAGCCAGCCCACCCGCACCGCGAAGTTGGGCCCACCCTTGAGCCCCTCGTCGATCACCCACTCCCCGCCCAGGTCCTTGTTGATCACCCGGTTGTAGAGGCCGTTGTTGGGCAGCGGGATCACGGTGGTGGGATAGCTTCCCCGCATCCGCTGCAGCACCGGGGCGGTCACGGCGCGCAGCAGCGGTGAGCCCTGCAGGTCCAGCCAGGGCGAGTTCAGCACCAGCCCGTCCAGCTCGCCGCGCCGCTGGTCGGCCCACAGCGCCGTCACCAGGCCGCCCGTGGAATGCCCCATCACGGTGACCGAGGAGTGCTCGGCCCTGATCACGTCCAGGGCGGCGTCCAGCTCCTCGGCGTACTCGTCGACATCGGTGATGAAGCCGGCCAGCTGACCCTCGCGCAGGCTGCGCCCGTAGCGCCGCAGGTCCACCGCGTACAGGTCGAAGCCCATCGCCTCGACCACCTCGGCCAGGTGCGCCTGGAAGAAGTAGTCACTCCAGCCGTGGACATAGAGCATGGCCCGACGGTGGCGACGGCCCCCAGCACGACGCACCAGGGTGCCCACCAGGCTGCCCTCGACCTCCGGCTCGCCGGGCACCGGCGTGGCCAGCGGGAGCGGCAGCTCCAGACGCTCGAAACCGTCCAGGATCGTGTCGGGGCGCCAGGTCATGGGGCCATCCTGCCGCAGGGAACAGCATGAAGCACCCGGGGACGCCGGGGCGTCCACCGAGTGCTGCGGTGCTGCTGCCCGTCAGACGGGCGGGTGACTGCGAGTGTCAGACGGCGCGACGAGGATCCTCGTCCTCGTCATCCTCGTCATCGACGTTGTAGGCAGCGGCAAGGTCCGCGTACTGCTCGTCCAGCTCCTCCTGGGAGTAGCTGTCCGACGCCGAGGACCCCTTGAGCTCACGCTCCAGGGATGCCACATCCATGTTCACCGGGCGATACTTCAGATCCCTTGCAACCTTGGTCTGCTTCGCCTTTGCACGGCCGCGCCCCATATCGGGTCGACCCCCTCGCTTTGTCCTTCGCGGCGCTGTGGCCGCGGCATGTGTGTTCAAACTTTCGTGAGAGACAGGCTACCGGACCAGACCAAGGAGGGCCAAAAGGGGCCCGCCGTCTCAGGCGTGCTGGTTCACCATGCTCACGCGGGGCTGCTCGGCGCTGCCCTGCTGCACCTCGCCGACCAGCCAGTTGGCCACGCCGCGGGCGTCCAGCACGCGTCGGGCCACCTCGACGGAGGCCTGCGGCAGGATCGCCACCATGCCCACGCCCATGTTGAGGGTGGCCTCGATGTCGGCCTGGCTGACCTGGCCCACCTGCTGCACCAACTGGAAGACCGCCGGGGGCGTCCAGGTGGTGCGGTCGATGGTCACGCTGAGGTGGTCGGGCACCACGCGGGCCAGGTTGTTGGCGAAGCCGCCGCCGGTGATGTGGCTCATGGCGTGGATGCCCTGCGCCTCGTCGCGGGCGGCGCGGATCATCTCCAGCACGTCCAAGGCGTAGACCTTGGTGGGGGTGAGCAGGCTCTCCCCCAGCGTGGTGCCCAGCTCGTCGACGTGGCGGTCCAGGCTCCAGCCGGCCTGCTCCAGCAGGACGTGGCGCACCAGCGAGTAGCCGTTGGAGTGCAGGCCCGAAGAGGCCATGGCCAGCACCACGTCGCCGGCCTCGATCCGGTCGGCGCCCAGGATCTCGTCGCGCTCCACGACGCCGGTGGTGGCGCCGGCGATGTCGTACTCGTCGGGAGACAGCAGGCCGGGGTGCTCGGCGGTCTCGCCGCCCAGCAGGGCGCAGCCGGAGGCCTCGCAGGCCGCCGCGATGCCCTTCACGATGGCGGCGATGCGCTCCGGCACCACCTTGCCGCAGGCGATGTAGTCGGTGACGAAGAGCGGCTCGGCGCCACTGACCACCAGGTCGTCCACCAGCATGCCCAGCAGGTCGAAGCCGATGGTGTCGTGGACGTCCATGGCCTGGGCGATGGCCACCTTGGTGCCGACGCCGTCGGTGGAGGTGGCCAGCACGGGCTGGCGGTAGGTCTTGAAGGCGGAGGCGTCGAAGAAGCCGGCGAATCCGCCCAGGCCTCCCAGCACCTCGGGGCGACGGGTGCGGGCCACGTGGGCCTTCATCAGCTCGACGGCGCGGTCTCCGGCCTCGATGTCGACGCCGGCGCGGGCATAGGCCGACTGCACGTCGGTGGCGGGCTGGGTCATGGGGTCAGCACTCCTTGGTGGTGGCGCCGGTCTGCGTCAGCGCGTCGAGGTCGAGGTCCTGCTTGCCGACGGGGTACTTGCCGTCGAAGCAGGCGCGGCACAGGTTGGACTTGTCCACGTGGGTGGCCTTGATCAGCCCGTCGAGCGAGATGTGGCCCAGCGAGTCGGCGCCGATCGCCTCGGCGATCTGCTCGATGGTCATGCCCGGGGCGATCAGCTCGTCGCGGGTGGCGAAGTCGATGCCGTAGAAGCAGGGCCACTCCACCGGCGGGGCAGAGATGCGCACGTGCACCTCCTTGGCGCCGGCGGCGCGCAGCATGGCCACCACCTGGCGCTGGGTGTTGCCACGCACGATGGTGTCGTCCACCACCACGATGCGCTTGTCGCGCACCACGTCGGGCAGCGGGTTCAGCTTCATCCGGATGCCCATCTGGCGCATCGCGTTCGACGGCTGGATGAAGGTGCGGCCCACGTAGGCATTGCGCACCAGGCCCTGGCCGTAGGGGATGCCCGAGCCGGCGGCAAAACCGATGGCGGCCGGTGTGCCGGACTCCGGGGTGGGGATCACCAGGTCCGCGTCGACGGGGAACTCCTTGGCCAGCAGCTTGCCGATCTTGACCCGCACGTTGTGGATCCGGCGGCCGTTGATCAGGGTGTCGGGGCGGGCCAGGTAGACGTACTCGAACAGGCAGTGCTTCGGGTTGGGCTCGGCGAAGCGACGCGAACGCAGCCCCTGCTCGTCGATGATGACCAGCTCGCCGGGCTCCACGTCGCGCTCGAAGCTGGCGCCGACGATGTCCAGCGCCGCGGTCTCGGAGGCCACCACCCAGGCGCCGGAGGCCAGCCGGCCGATGGCCAGCGGGCGGATCGCCTGCGGGTCGCGGGCGGCGTAGAGGGTCTGCTCGTCCATGAAGGTGAGGCAGAAGGCGCCGCGCAGCCGGGGCAGCACCTCGACGGCGGCCTCCTCCAGGCTGCGGTCGTGGTAGCTGGACAGCAGGGCGGACAGGATCATGGTGTCCGAGCTGGAGTCCATCCGCTTCTTGTGCGGCACATTGCGCTCGCCGATCCGCTCGGCCAGCAGGGCCTCCAGCTCGTCGGTGTTGGTGAGGTTGCCGTTGTGGCACAGCGCCAGCGAGCCCTCCTGGGTGGCGGCCAGGGTGGGCTGGGCATTGCCCCAGACCGAGGCACCGGTGGTGGAGTAGCGGGTGTGGCCCACCGCGATGTCACCCTGCAGCGTGTTCAGCGCGGGCTCGTCGAAGACCTGGCTGACCAGGCCCATGTCCTTGAAGACCATGATCCGCTTGCGGTTGCTCACCGCGATACCGGCGGACTCCTGACCGCGGTGCTGCAGCGCGAACAGGCCGAAGTAGGTCAGACGCGAGACCTCCTCGCCGGGACCGAAGATGCCGAAGACTCCGCAGGCGTCCTGGGGTCCGTGGTCCTGGGGGTCCAGCTCGTGGGTGAGACGTCCATCGGGGCGAAGGGGCACGGGCTCAGACTATCGCGGCAGCAGCCGCGCTCAGCCCTGCGCCGCGGATGCGGGACGACGGACCAGGCAACCCACCACCGCGTCCAGCGCCGCCAGCGCCTGGTCGTGGTCCACCCGGCCCAGCAGCAGGTGCACGGTGAGCCCGTCCAGCTGGGCCTGGAGGGTGGCCGCCGCCTGGCGCGGTGACTCCCCCACCAGTTGCCCCTCGCGCTGGCAGGCGGTGAAGAAGTCCGTGAACAGGCCGGCCAGCTCGTCGTAGACCATGGCGCCGGCACCTTGCTCCTGGTGCACCTCGGCGCCCAGGAAGGCGAGCCACACCTGGGACAGCTCGCGGGACTGGTCATCCAGCGGCAGCACGGCGCGCAGCAGCGAGAGCAGCTGGGCGGCCGGGTCCCCGGGGGCCTCGACGGCCGCCAGTCGCCGCTCGAAACCCGCGCGCACGTGCTCCGAGACCAGTGCGACGATGTCGCGATGGGTGGGCAGGTAGTGGCGCACCGCTCCGGCCGACCAGCCGCTGGCCTGGGCCAGGTTCCGGACGCTGAGGGCGGCAACGCCCTGGCTGCGCACCAGTTCCACCGCAGCCTGGGCCAGCTCGGCGCGACGCTGCTCGTGGTCGACGATCTTGGGCACCGCTCCTCCTGTCCCGGCGGTCCTCGCCCCGCCGACCTGATCCTGCTGGGCGCTTCCTGCTCCTGCGATCCGATCCCACCCTTCCATTCTTTTTAGCACATTCGTGTTGCAAGGTCCGGGCCCGTGGACTAGCTTCGATTTAGCACAGTCGTGTTATCACTTGGAGGGTGAGATGGACCCGTGGGCGGCACTCCTGCTGGCCAGCGTCTTCGAGGTGGGCTTCACCACCTGCCTGAAGCTGGAACAGCGCAACAAGAACTGGGCCTGGGGCTTCCTGGCCTGTGCGGTGGCGAGCTTCGGCTTGCTGGAACTGGCCATCCGCAGCATCCCGCTGGGGACGGCCTATGCGGTCTGGACCGGCCTGGGCGCTGTGGGCACCATCTCCGTCGGCGCCGTCTTCTTCGGTGACCGGCTGCGGCCGGTGCAGCTGGCGCTGGTGGGTGTCATCGTCGCCCTCATCGCCGGGTTGAAGGTGCTGTCATGAGGGGCTGGGGATGGGTGCTGCTGGGCGGCGCCTTCGAGGTGGGATTCACCACCTTCCTGAAACTGCAGCAGTCGGACCCGCGCTGGGGCGTCGGCTTCCTGGTCTGCGCGGTGCTGAGCTTCGAATGCTTGGCGCGCGGCATCCGCTCCCTGCCGGTGGGCCTGGCCTATGCCGTGTGGACGGGCATCGGTTCGGTGGGCGCCTTCGTGATCGGGATCGCGGCCTTCGGAGAGGACCGCAGCCCGGCGCGGATCCTGGTGGTCACCGGTCTGGTCGCGGCGCTGGTGGCGTTGAAGCTGGTCAGCGACCGCGGCGACGAGAGCGCCACTGGTCCAGCACCTGCTCCACGTCCAGCAGACCGGTGATGATCGGGGTGCCCGCCACCCGCGTCAGGTTGGACTGCTTGATGCGCTGGTTCAGGTCCTCGACGATCGCCCGAGCCGTGGCCTCGTCGCACACGTCGGCCAGGGTGGTGAGGATGTCCTGCTTCTCGCGGCGCACCGCCAGCGGCCCGGGCATGGCGCCGCGCAGGTCCTCCTGCTCCAACTTGCGACGGGCCCACCAGTCCGGGTCCTCGCCGGGGCGTCCCAGGTCGCCCAGCGGCTTGCCGGCGCCGGGCAGGTTGCTGAACTCGCCCCTCTCGGTGGCCTCGCGGATCTGGCGGTCGATCCAGCTCTCGAAGCGCAGCGGCTCGCTCACAGCTGCTTGACCACCTTGGCGGGGACGCCGGCCACCACCACATTGGCCGGCACATCCTTGGTGACCACCGATCCGGCGCCCACCACCGAGTTCTCCCCCACCGTGACGCCCGGGCACAGGGTGGCGCCGGCACCGATCCAGGCATTGCGCTCGATCCGCACCCCGGCCGTGACCACGCTGCGGCGGCGCTCCGGGTCGATGTCGTGGTTCACGGTGATGATGCTGACCCGCGGGGCGATCAGCACCTTGTCGGCGATGTGGATGCCGCCCAGGTCCACGAACAGGCAGTCGGTGTTGATGAAGACGTCCTTGCCCAGGAAGATGTGGCGGCCGAAGTCGGTGCGGAAGGGCAGGGCGATGCTGGTGCTCTCGTCCACCGGGCGGCCAGTCATCTGCTCCACCACCTGGCGCACCTCCTCGAGGCTGTGCGGCGAGGCGTTGAGCTCCTGGCAGAGCCGGGCGTTCTCGGCCACGATCCGCTCCACCTCACGGAAGGAGGGATCGTGGAAGTCGACGAAGCCACCGTCCAGGCAGCGCTGCAGGACATCGTTCATGACCCCAGCCTAGGAGCCGTGGGCACCGTTGTGGCAGGGTGCAACGGCTGTGGCAGGTCGCGCCGCTGATCCCACGTCGCGCCCCCTGATCCCACGTCGCGCCCCCTGATCCCACGTCGCGCCCCCTGATCCCACGTCGCGCCCCCTGATCCCACGTCGCGCTCCCTGATCCCACGTCGCGCCCGCAATGCAACGTTGCGCGCGTAATGCCAGGCGCAAGGTTGCTTTCCGTGCGCGACGTGGACCCGCGGGGCGCGACGTGGACCCGCGGGGCGCGAGGTGGATGGCAGAGGCGCGAGGTGGCTCCGACACGGGGAACTGGGGCGCAAGGTTGCTTTTCGTGCGCGTCGTGGACCCGCGGGGCGCGAGGTGGATGGCAGAGGCGCGAGGACGGAGGACGCGGAGGTGTGGAGCCGGCCCGCCGCCGACAGGGCCGGCAGCCAGCCGCTGGGACGAGGCCCATCGGCTTGGAGCCCTTCCTAGGCTGGCGGCATGAGCATCTCGCGACGAGACCTGTTGGGCCTGGGCGCCGGGAGCGGTGCGGCAGTGCTGCTGGCCGGTTGCTCCACCGACGCGGGCCCCGGGGCCGGCCCCGCCACCAGCGGCCCGAGCTCCGCAGGCAGCCCCTCCTCCACGGCCAGCGGCGCCGAGAGCCCGACCCCCAGCCCGACGCCGAGCACCAAGCCGTCGGCGGCCATCCCGCGGCTCACGGTGCAGGAGGCTGCCAGCGGCCTGGAGATCCCGTGGGGGCTGGGATTCAGCGGCAGCACGGCGGTGCTCACCGAGCGTGCCGGGCGGATCCAGGTGCTGCGCGACGGACGACCCAGCCGGGTCACGGCCGACCTGGACGACGTGGCAGCCGCCGGCGAGGGCGGGCTGACCGGGCTGGTGGTGGATCCCAAGGACCCACGGCGCATCGTCGTCGCCTTCAACTCCCGCGAGGGCGACGTCCGCATCGTCCCCTTCACGCTCTCGGCCGACCTGTCGCGGGCCACGCGCGGGAAGCCGCTGCTCACCGGGCTGCCGGCCAATCCGTCGGGGCGCCACTCAGGCTGCCGGCTGCGCTTCGGCAGCGACGGCCTGCTGTGGGTCGGCACCGGCGACACCGCCCGCGGCAGCCTGCCGCAGGACCGTACCAGCCTGGGCGGCAAGGTGCTGCGGCTCGACGGCCGCACCGGCGCACCGGCGCCGGACAACCCGTGGCCCGATGCCCAGCAGACCACGCAGCGCTATGTCTACAGCTACGGCCATCGCAACGTCCAGGGACTGGCGCTGCAACCCGGCACGGGGCGGATGTTCTCCGTCGAGCACGGAAGTGCCGTCGACGACGAGGTGAACCTGCTGGCCAAGGGCGCGAACTACGGCTGGAATCCGGTGGGCAGCGGCGACTACGACGAATCCGTCCCGATGACCGACACCACCCTGCCGGGCGCGGTGCGCGCGGTGTGGAGCTCGGGTGACCCGACCCTGGCCACCAGCGGCGCCGCCTTCGTCACCGGTGAGGCCTGGGGCGGCTATGCCGGCTGCCTGGCGGTGGCCTGCCTCAAGGCGCAGAAACTGCTGATGCTGCGCCTCACGCCGGCCGGCGCCCTGCAGCAGGTGCTCGAGGTTCCCGAGCTGGACGGCAGCCACGGCCGGCTGCGCACCGTCGAGACCGACCCCTCCGGGGCACTGTGGGTCACCACCGCCAACGGCGAGGACGACACACTGCTGCGGATCACGCCCGCCTGACCAGACCGGTCCGGTCGCACCGGACCAAGCCGGCGTGGGGCAGAACCGGCCACGTGGCCGGCCCTGCCCCTGCCGATCAGCGCGCCAGGCGGGCCAGCATCAGGGTCTCGGCCAGACAGGCCTTCTCCAGGTCGCCCAGGTGCTGCGACTCGTCGATGCCGTGCGGGCGGGAGTCCGGGTCCGCGACGGCGGTGACCAGCACGGTGGCCTCGGGGAAGGCCTGCTGGAAGTCGGCCACCATCGGGATGGATCCGCCGCAGCCGATGAAGACCGGGTCCTTGCCCCAGGCGGTGCGGAAGGCGTCGAAGGCGGCATCGCAGGTGGGGCCCTCGAAGCCGATGATGCCGGGCTGACCGGTCTCGCCACGGGTGACGGTGACCTGGGCGCCGAAGGGGGCGTGGCTCTCCAGGTGGCGCACCAGCGCATCCTCGGCGGACTCGGCGTCGTCGCCGGGGGCGACGCGCAGGCTGATCTTCGCGCTGGCCACGGGCGCCAGGGTGTTGGAGGCATTGGCGACACTGGTGGCGTCGATCGCCAGCACGGAGACGGCCGGCTTGTTCCACATCCGCGAGACCGCCGACCCCTCCCCCAGCCACTCGACGCCGTCCAGGATGCCGCTCTCGGTGCGCAGCCGGTCCTCGGGGTAGTCCAGGTCCGGGGCCTCGGAGGACTTCAGGCCCTTGATGGCCACATTGCCCTTCTCGTCGTGCAGGGTGGCGATCAGCCGGCACAGGCTGGTCAGCGCGTCGGGCACGATGCCGCCCATGGCGCCGGAGTGCAGGGCGTGGTCCAGGGTGCGCACCTCGACGGTGCAGTCGGCCAGGCCGCGCAGGGTGCGGGTGAAGGCCGGGGCGTCGACATCCCAGTTGTAGGAGTCGCAGATCACGAAGACGTCGCTGGCCAGCTCGTCGTGGTGGCGCTCGATGATGGTACGCAGGCTGGGCGAGCCGATCTCCTCCTCGCCCTCGATGAACAGGGTCACGCCCACCGGGGGCTTGCCGTCGAAGGCGCGCAGCGCGGCCAGGTGCACGGCAATGCCGGCCTTGTCGTCGCTGGAACCGCGGCCGTAGAGGCGGCCGTCGCGCTGGGTGGGGGTGAAGGGATCGCTGCTCCACAGCGATTCATCGCCGGTGGGCTGGACGTCGTGGTGGGCGTAGAGGCAGACGGTGGGCTGGCCCTCGGGCGCCGGGAAGTGCGCGATGACGGCGGGCTGGCCGCCCTCGGTGATGACGCGGACGTCGGGGCAACCGATCTCGGCCAGCAGCTGGCCGACGGCCTGGGCGCTGCGCAGCACGTCACCGGACTTCTCCGGCAGCGAGCTGACCGACTCGATGCCCACCAGCATCTCCAGGTCCTTCAGGACCCCGGGGAAGACGGACTGGGCTTTGCTGACAAGGGCGGCGTCGTCGTGACTCATGCCTGTGATGCTAGTCCGTGGTGGGGCTGTGCCGGCAGCCGGGAGAGCCGCCGGAACACGGTCTGTTCAGCGGCAGGGCGAGGGCGCCGCTTCCCAGTGCCAGCTCTCCGGCTGGTACTGCCGGATGCCGAAACGTCCCGCGTTGCGCTGCAGGAAGCCCCAGGTGGCGCTGGAGGGTTGGCGGGCCGGCCGGGAGCAGCTGCCCTTGGTGTGGGTGCCGGCGAAGTCCACGGCGGCCCCGAGCTGGTGGTTGGACCAGCCTGGCCTCATCACCCAGGTGTAGGTGCCGCGGCGGCAGGCGGCATTGCCCCGGCACAGGTCGCGCTGGTGGGCCATGGTGCGGAAGGAGGAGTTGGCCCGCAGCGTCCGGCCGGAGTTGCCGGCCACCCGCACCAGGCCGAGATAGGCCGACGAGGCCCGCGAGTTCACGATGGCGTCGCCGTTCGCGCCGCGCACGTAGTAGCGGCTGCCGGGCACCGACTCGCTGCTGCTGGAACGCAGGCCCGGGATGGCGCACAGCCGGATCCGGACCGGACGGCCAGCGGCGTAGCCGGTGTGCACGCCCAGGTTGCGGGTGCCGGGCGCGCAGGCCACCCGGTCCGAGGCAGCGCGGATGTTGCCCACCACGCCCCGACCGCAGGCCCGGTCCCGGTGCAGGCCCATGGCCTTGAGCGTGGCGGCGTCGGCCCGGCCGTCGGCACGCAGCCCGTGACGCTTCTGCCAGGCGGCGGTGCGACGACGGGTGTCGGCATCACTGGCCCCGTCGACGCGGGCACCCACCACCTTCTGCACCGCGCTGGTCTGGGCGTCGAGCTGGGCTCGGGTACGACTGCCGGCGTTGCCGACGGCATCCAGGCATCGGTGCTGCTGGAAGGTACGGATGGCGCGGGTGGTGGCTGCGCTGGAACGTCCGGTGACCGCCTGGGGCGGCAGGTAGGCCAGGCCCGCGAGGTTGGCCTGCACGGTGGCCGTCGCGGAGTCGGCCTGGGCCAGCGGGGTGGACAGGCCGGTGAACGGGATGGCGAGCGCGGCGGCCAGCACCAGGAGACGGCGGAGCGACATGCCGCCCAGCCAAGCAGCCGGCCGCCGGTGGCTGCCAGACGGGCTCAAGCCGCACCGGAGACTTGGCTCCCCGGCGGCCGGGCCAGACGTTGACCGGGCCTTACGCGGGCCGGGCACGCCAACGGATGTTCACCGGGCACTGGTCATCAACCCTGAGATCCGCACCCTCGATCGCCTTTTCGGCCGGTTTCTGGCCATTTTCCGGATCGACGTCGCGATTTTCAAGGTTGGCCCCTTGACCCAGTGCTGGGCTCAGGGCTGCGGGACCGCGGGCCAGCCCACGGCCTGCTCCAGCTGGCGGGCAAGGCGCAGCAGCCGGGCGTCGTCGCCGAGGGTGCCGGTGAGCATCACGCCGATCGGCAGCTCGACGCCGTCCACCTGTTCGCGGTGCAGCGGCAGGCTGATCGAGGGACGCCCGGTGAGGTTGGCGGTGCTGGTCCAGGGCGTGAAGCGGGTCTGGTCCCAGAAGTCCTGCTCCGGGTCCTCATCGTGGCGCAGCTGGCCCACCAGCGCCGGCGGCTGGGCGAGGGTGGGCGTCAGGATGACGTCGAAGTCCCGCCAGGCCAGGGCCACGTCGCGGGTGAGTCGCTGCGTCTCGGCCAGCGCCTCGGCATGCTCCAGACCGGCCACCCGACGCCCGGTCTCGCGCAGCCACCGGGTCAGTGGGCGCAGCTGGTGCTCCCGCTCGGCAGGGACCGGCGCGGAGAGTGCCATCACCGACCAGAGCGCGATGAAGGCCCGCCAGCGCTCGCTGGGGTACGGCCGGGGCGCGGGCGCGACGTGGTGGCCCAGGTCCTCCAGCGTGCGGCCCGCCTGCTCGGCGGCGCGACGGCAGGCCGGGTGCACCTCGGTGTCCACATTGCTGGGCTCCAGCAGCAGTCCGATCCGCAGCGGTCCGGGGGGCTGCTCGAGGGTGCCGAGGAAGGACTCGGGGGCCAGCCGGTAGGCATCGCCGGGCCAGGACTGCGCCAGCACGTCGAGCGCGGCAGCGGTGTCGGCGACGGTGCAGGTGAGCACGCCGTGGCTGGCCAGCGCCACCCCGTCCACCCCGTGCGGGCCCGGGGAGACCCGGCCGCGCGAGGGCTTCAGCCCCACCAGCCCGCAGACCGAGGCGGGGATCCGGATGGAGCCGCCGCCGTCGCTGCCGTGGGCGATCGGGACGATGCCGGCGGCCACCGCGGCCGCGGCGCCACCGCTGGAGCCTCCGGCGGAGCGGCCCAGGTCCCACGGGGTACGGGCGGCGGGTGCCACGTCGGGCTCGGTGTAGCAGGGCAGGCCGAACTCCGGCGTGGTGGTCTTGCCCAGCATCACGGTGCCGGCCTGCGCCAACAGGGTCACGACGCCGTCGTCCACCGGCGCGGGTTCAGCGTCGATGGCGGCCGAGCCGGCCTGGAAGGGCAGCCCGCGCACCATGGTGAGGTCCTTGATCGGGCACGGAACCCCGCGCAGCGGCGAACCGGCTGCCAGCTCCGGCAGCGCGTCGAGCCGCGCGGCCTGGGTGAGTGCGCGTTCGTGGGCCAGGTGCACGAAGGCCCCGACCTCGGGGCCGACGAGCTCGGCCCGCTCCAGGGCGGCGACCGTCACCTCCAGCGCGGTGGTCTCGCGACGGGCGATGGCGCGGGCGGTCTCCAAGGCTGACAACGGCGTCGGCATGGCCCGAGGATTCCACGTCGCATCGGTGCCGCCAAGCCTTCCACGGCCCGTGAGACAGGGATGGTTGCCGGAACGGGGCATGGCAGGCCGGGCGCGGACTCTGCCGTTGCCCGGCGCGGACCTGGCGCCGTCGCGGCATGGGCATGAGGCCGTCTCATCCCCACCTCGCGCCCCCTGACATCACCTTGCGCCCCGCGTGCAACGTTGCGCCCTGCATGACGCGCGCAACGTTGCACCGCGAGCGCGACGTGATGGGACGGGGCGCGACGTGACCCAGAGTGCGGGGCCGGGTGTGGTGCCGCTCTGCGGGCGCCCCTGCTGCACGGGGCGGTTTGGTGGAAGGATGGGCGGCAGGAATCCCAGACCTTTCGAAAGGCTTGTCATGTCCGTCTTCTCCTCCGTCGAGATGGCCCCGCGCGATCCGATCCTCGGGCTCACCGAGGCCTTCCTGGCCGACACCAATCCCAACAAGGTCAACCTGGGCGTCGGCGTCTACCAGGACGAGAACGGCAAGCTGCCGGTGCTGGCCTGCGTGCGCACCGTGGAGCAGCAGATGGGCAGCGAGCCCAAGCCGCGCGGCTACCTGCCGATCGACGGCTTGGCCGCCTACACCACCGAGGTGGCCAAGCTGGTGCACGGCGCCGACGCCGCCGAGATCGCCGACGGCCGCCTGGTCACCGTGCAGACCCTGTCGGGCACCGGCGCCCTGCGCGTGGCCGGTGACTTCCTGCACCAGGTGAACCCCGGGGCCAAGCTGCTGCTCAGCGATCCCTCCTGGGAGAACCACCAGGCCGTCTTCACCCGCTCCGGCTTCGAGGTGGGCAGCTACCGCTACAAGGCCGCCGACCGCGACGGCATCGACTTCGAGGGCATGCTGGAAGACCTGCGCGCCGCGGAGAAGGGCACCGTCGTGGTGCTGCACGCCTGCTGCCACAACCCCACCGGCTACGACCTGAGCGAGGAGCAGTGGGACCAGGTGGTGCAGGTGGTCACCGAGGCCGAACTGGTGCCGCTGGTGGACATGGCCTACCAGGGCTTCGCGGAGGGTCCCGAGCAGGACGTAAAGGCGATCAAGAAGTTCGTCGCCACCGGACGCCCGGTGCTCAACACCGTCTCCTTCGCCAAGAACATGAGCCTCTACGGCGAGCGGGTGGGCGCCCTGCAGGTCACCTGCACCGACGCCGAGGAGGCCAAGCGAGTGCTGAGCCAGCTCAAGGTGCTGATCCGCACCATGGTCTCCTCGTCCCCCACCCACGGCGCCACGGTCGTGGCCCAGGTGCTCTCCGACGAGACCCTGCGCGCCCAGTGGACCAAGGAACTGGCCGGCATGCGCGAGCGGATCAAGACCATGCGCCGCAAGCTGGTCGAGGGCCTGGCCGCCCACGGCGTCACCCCGGAGAACGGCAAGAAGGACATGAGCTTCATCGCCGAGCAGAACGGCATGTTCTCCTTCTCCGGCCTGAGCAAGGAGCAGATGGTGGCGCTGCGCGAGAAGCACGGCGTCTACGGCACCGACAAGGGCCGGATCTGCGTCGCCGCGCTGAACGACAAGAACATCGACCACGTCTGCGCCGCCATCGCCGACGTGATGTGAGACGACGAACGCCCGGCCCCTCCTGCGAGGGGCCGGGCGTTCGTGCGTCCGGGGTGGCTCAGACGGTCTCGGCGACCTCGGCCGGGTTGGCGGCCATCGCCTCGGGGATCGGAGCGGTCCAGGCCTCGCGCAGCTCGTCGAGCGGCAGGCTGAACAGCCCGGTGATCTCCAGCTCGGCGGAGCCGGTGACCTCGCCCAGACGGGCCAGCGGCACACCGTGCTCCGTGCAGAGCTCGGTGAAACGGGCCAGCTTCGCGCCGCTCAGCGAGACGATGGCGCGGCCGGCGGACTCGCTGAACAGCTGCACGCAGGCGTCGTGCTCCTCGGGCAGGGTCAGCGCCACGCCCTTGCCGTGGCGCAGCGAGCACTCCACCAGCGCCTGGGCCAGGCCGCCGTCGGCCAGGTCATGGGCGGAACTGAGCAGCTGCTCCCTGGCCGCCGCCACCATCACCGAGGCCAGCGCCTTCTCCGCGCCGAAGTCCACCACCGGCGGCATGCCGCCCAGGTGGTCGTCGTGCATCACCTGCGCCCAGACCGAGCCGCTCATCTCCTCGCGGGTGGTGCCGAGCAGCAGCACCGCGTCGCCCGCATAGGCGAAGCCAATCGGGGTGCGGGTGTTGACGTCGTCGATCACGCCGAGCATGCCCACCACCGGGGTGGGGAGGATGTTGGTGCCGCCGGTCTGGTTGTAGAAGGAGACATTGCCCCCGGTCACCGGGGTGCCGAGCTCCTGGCAGCCGTCCACCAGGCCCATGATGGCCTCCTGGAACTGCCACATCACCTCGGGATCCTCCGGGGAGCCGAAATTCAGGCAGTCGGTGATGGCCACCGGCTCGGCACCGGTGACGGCCACGTTGCGGTAGCTCTCGGCCAGCGCCAGCTGGGCGCCCAGATAGGGGTTCAGGTAGGCGAAGCGGCCGTTGCAGTCGGTGGACAGGGCGATGCCGAGGTTGGTCTTCTCGTCGATCCGCAGCATGCCGGCGTCCTCGGGCTGGGCCAGCACCGAGTTGCCGCGCACGTAGCGGTCGTACTGGCTGGTGATCCAGCACTTGTCGCACAGGTTGGGCGAGCCCACCATGGCCAGCAGGGTGAGCGCCAGTTCGGGGCCCGAGGTGGGCCGGCGCAGGGCGTTGCCGTCGTCGGCGTTGACCCGGTCGATCCAGTCCGGACGAGCCAGCGGACGGTTGTAGGTGGGCCCCTCGTGGGCGACGGTCTTCGGGTCGACGTCGACGATGGTCTCACCGTGCCAGGTGATGACCAGCCGGTCGCCGTCGGTGACCTCGCCCACCACGGTGGCCAGCACGTCCCACTTGGCGCAGATCTCCAGGAAGCGGTCCACCTTGCCGGGTTCGACCACGGCCATCATGCGCTCCTGCGACTCGCTCATCAGGATCTCCTCCGGGGAGAGCGTGGAGTCGCGCAGCGGGACCACGTCGAGCTCGACGCGCATGCCGCCGTCGCCGGCGCTGGCCAGCTCGCTGGTGGCGCAGGAGATGCCCGCTGCGCCGAAGTCCTGCAGGCCGCCGATCAGGTCCTCCGCAAAGAGCTCCAGGGTGCACTCGATGAGCAGCTTCTCCATGAAGGGGTCGCCCACCTGGACACTGGGCCGCTTCACCGGACCGTCGGCCTCGAAGGTCTCGGAGGCCAGGATGGAGGCGCCGCCGATGCCGTCGCCGCCGGTGGCCGCGCCGTACATGATGACCTTGTTGCCGACGCCGGTGGCCTGGGCACGCTTCAGGTCCTCGTGCTTCATCAGGCCGACGCACAGGGCGTTGACCAGCGGGTTGCCGTAGTAGGTCTTGTCGAAGACCACCTCGCCGCCGATGTTGGGCAGGCCCAGGCAGTTGCCGTAGGCGGAGATGCCGCCCACGATGCCGGGCAGCACGCGCTGGGTGTCAGGGGCGTCCAGCGGGCCGAAGCGCAGCGGGTCCATCACGCCGATCGGGCGGGCACCCATGGCCAGGATGTCGCGCACGATGCCGCCGATGCCGGTGGCCGCGCCCTGGTGCGGCTCCACGTAGGAGGGGTGGTTGTGGCTCTCCGCCTTGAAGGTGACGGCATAGCCCTGGCCGATGTCCACGGCACCGGCATTGTCGCCGATGCCGGCCAGCAGCGGGCCGCGCGGGGTGGTCTGCTCCAGCACGCCGAAGCGCTTGAGGTGCACCTTGGAGGACTTGTAGGAGCAATGCTCGCTCCACATCACCGAGTACATGGCGAGCTCGGCGCCGGTGGGCCGGCGGCCCAGGATCTGGCGGATCGAGTCGTACTCGTCCTGCTTCAGCCCGAGTTCGGACCACGGCTGGGAGACGTCGGGGGTGTTCCTGGCATTGTCAACGGTGTCGGCCACGGGGCCAATCTACCGGTTGCGCGCCCGACGGTGGCGGCCGACCGGACCGGTGACCATGACGCCTGACAGAGTCGACCTGACAGCCGCCTCGGAGCGATCATGTGGAACCGGCCCGTAACATGGGCGGGCCATCATCGGTGGCAGCCATCCACCCCTCCACCCAGTTGGGACCCGCATGAACACCCGCCACGTCAGGATCGGCGCCTACTACCGCTACTCCTCCACGATGCCCACCGCCGCGGTCTTCCAGATCCAGGCGCAGGACACCGACCGCGCCCGGATCTCCGACGAGCGACTGGAATGGGACGGCCCCGACGAGCCGCACACCTATACCGACTCCCAGGGCAACCGCTGCCTGCGCGTCACCCTGCCGGCCGGCATCTCCCAGCTCACCTGGAGCGCGCTGGCGGCCGTCCCCGACGAACTGGACGAGTACGACGAGACGGCGCGGCTGGCGCTGCCCGCCGACCTGCCCGACGAGGTGCTGGCATTCACCTTGCCGAGCCGCTTCTGCGAGTCCGACAAGCTCTCCGACCAGGCCTGGCGCCGCTTCGGCCAGCTGCCCGCCGACGCCACCCGGGTGATGGCGATCATGGACTTCGTCCACACGCACCTGATCTACACCACCGGTTCCACCACCTCGGTGACCTCCGCGCTCGACGTCTACACCACCGGCCGCGGCGTCTGCCGAGACTTCGCGCACCTGATGATCGCGATGTGCCGGGCCATGAACATCCCGGCCCGCTACGCCTTCGGCTACATGCCGCACATGGACTTCGACCCGCCGGCGGTCCCGATGGACTTCCACGCCTGGGTCCAGGTCTGGGTGGGCGGGCGCTGGTACGACTTCGACCCGCGCCACAACTTCCGCCGCAAGGGCCGCATCCTGGTGGGCACCGGCCGCGACGCCGCCGACGCCGCCCTGGTCACCACCTACGGCGGCCCCTGGATGCAGCAGATGACGGTCACCGCCGACGAGGTGGATCCCGCCTGAGGCCGGAAGGCCCCCGGGGACACGACGAAGGCCCGGCCGGATGGCCGGGCCTTCGTCGTGTCTCAGCAGCAGCGCGAACCGGGGTTCTTCTCCTGGCGCTCGTACTCGTGGCGCCAGAAGGCGCGACGGTCCATCGGCTCTCCGGGCTGGCCGGTGCTGCGGTGCCACTGCAGGTAGCGCTCGTAGCGGTCGGCGCCCAGCACGCCGTTGCAGAAGCGGGAGAACTTCGCCCACCGCTGCCGCAGCGAGGCCAGCCGGGAACCGTCGGCGACGAGCCCGGACATCAGTGGCCCGTCCGCACCACGTGCGCATCCGGGTGCTCGGCGTACCAGCGCTGCCACTGCTCCTCCAGCGCCTTCTCCGAGGGCAGGGTGCCCATCCCCGAGGGGGCGTAGAGCTGGGCCGGGAGCGCCGGATCCTCGGTGTTCGGTCCGCCGTGGGCCATCAGCGCCTGGACGGTGCGCAGCGCCGCGAAGAAGAAGACCACCAGGGTGCAGGTGACGAAGAGCACCGACAGGCTGCCCTGGATCATCGTGTTGCGGCTCACCGCCTCCATCGCCTGCGGCGTCTTGGCCGCGCCCAACGAGGTCTTGCCGGCCGCGATCGCATCGGCGTAGAGGCGGTGGTTGGCGAAGTAGCCCACCTTGGGGTCGGAGGAGAAGATCTTGAGCCAGGAGCCGTAGACCGTCACCACCGCGGTGAAGAGCAGCGGCACCAGGATCATCAGCAGCGACCAGGTGTGGCCCTTGCGGGCGAAGACCACCAGGCAGATGCTCAGCGCCAGCGCCGCGAGCAGCTGGTTGGCGATGCCGAAGAGCGGGAACAGGGTGTTGATGCCGCCCAGCGGGTCGGTGACGCCCATGATCAGGATCGATCCCCAGCCGGCCACCATCAGGGCGGTGGTGAGCCAGGCGCCGACGGTCCAGCGCGGGTCGCGGAAGCGGGCGTGGAAGTTGCCCAGCGCGTCCTGCAGCATGAAGCGGGCCACGCGGGTGCCGGCGTCCACGCTGGTCAGGATGAACAGCGCCTCGAACATGATGGCGAAGTGGTACCAGAAGCTCATCATGGCCTTGCCGCCGAAGACCTGGTGCATGATGTGCGCCAGGCCGACGGCCAGCGTCGGGGCGCCGCCGGTGCGCGAGACCACGGAGTGCTCGCCCACGTCGTTGGCGGTCTGGGTGAGGGTGCCGGGCTCCAGGTGGACACCGGTGAGGCCCAGCGAGTTCACGAACTGCACCGCGCCCTCGACGGTGCCCTGGGTGGCACCCACCGGGGAGTTCATGGCCAAGTAGATGCCGCGGTCGATGGAGACGGCGGCCACCAGGGCCATGATCGCGACGAAGGACTCCATCAGCATGCCGCCGTAGCCGATCAGGCGGGTCTGGCGCTCCTTCTCGACCATCTTCGGGGTGGTGCCCGAGGAGATCATGGCGTGGAAGCCGGACAGGGCGCCGCAGGCGATGGTGACGAACAAGAAGGGGAACAGCCCGCCGGTGAAGACCGGCCCGTCGGTGCGGCTGGCGTACTCGCTGATGGCGGGGGTGGTGATCGAGGGACGCACCACGATGATGGCCAGCGCCAGCATGGCGATGGTGCCCACCTTCATGAAGGTGCTCAGGTAGTCGCGCGGGGCCAGCAGCAGCCAGACCGGCAGCACAGCGGCGATGAAGCCGTAGATGATGATGGCCCAGGCCAGCACCGGACGGTCCAGATGGAACCAGGCCTGGCCCCAGGAGGTGGCGGCCACCGAGCCACCGCCGATGATGGCGGCCAGCAGCATGGCGCAGCCGATCAGCGAGACCTCCATCACCTTGCCGGGACGCAGGAAGCGCAGGTAGACGCCCATGAACAGGGCGATCGGGATGGTCATGCCGACGCTGAAGACGCCCCAGGGGCTCTCGCCGAGGGCGTTGACCACGACGAGCGCCAGGATGGCGACGATCATCAGCATGATGGACAGGGTGGCCAGCAGGGCGGCGGTGCCACCGATCACGCCGAGCTCGTCCTTGGCCATCTGGCCCAGGGAGCGGCCGCCGCGTCGCATCGAGATGAACAGCACCAGGTAGTCCTGCACCGCGCCGGCGACGATCACGCCGACGATGATCCAGATGGTGCCGGGAAGGTAGCCCATCTGGGCGGCCAAGATCGGGCCCACCAGCGGGCCGGCGCCGGCGATGGCGGCGAAGTGGTGGCCGTAGAGGATCCGACGGTCGGTGGGCGCGAAGTCGTGGCCGTTGTAGGCGTACTCGGCCGGGGTGGCGCGCCGGTCGTCGGGTTTGACCAGCACCTTCTCCAGGAAGGTGGAGTAGAAGCGGTAGGCCACCAGATAGCTGCAGACCGCCGCGAAGACGAACCAGATGCCGTTGACGGCCTCGCCGCGGGCCAGCGCGATCATCACCCAGCCCAGGCCGCCGAGCAGGGCGATGGCCACCCACAGCGCGATCTTCTTCGGGTTGAGCCGGCGTTCGGCCTCGAGGGTGGACTCGTCGACGGCCACCGGGGGCAGGTCGTCGGGGATGGACTCTGGCGCGAAGGCCACGTGATGGCTCATGGGTCTCGCCTCACTGACGTCGGGTGCCGCCTTCCTTGCGGCAGGACGACCGCCGTTGGCCGTCCGGCAGGAACTCTAGCCCCATCGGTCGGACCATTGTGCGGGGGGCCGGACCAGCGCAGCCGACCCCGACCCCCACCGACGGTCAGCCGGCGTTGCGCTGCTGCGCCCGACTGGCCCGACGGGCTTGGTCGGCCCCCTCCAGCACCAGCCGGCGCAGCGCCCCGGGGGCCTCGCCATGGCCGTCCAGCCACTGCTCGGCGCGCTCGGCGGCATCCGGCGTGGCCGGGAAGAGCCCGGCCACCAGTCGGCTCGCGATCACGATGGCGTGCTGCTGCCAGACCTCCAGCAGGCCGTCGAAGTAGCGCTCGGTGAAGGGCGCTGCCAGCTCCTCCTGGCCGGGGGTGGTGAAGCCGGCCACCAGGGCGTCGACGTGGTCGTTGGCCAGGGCGAGCGGGGTGTGCAGCCGCTCCCAGACCTCTTCCTTGACCTGGGGCACGGGGCGCGCGGCGAGCGCGTGCAGGTGGTCGGTGACGCTGCTGGCGGCGCGGTCGCGCTCCAGCTCGGCGTCCAGCTCCGGCTGCTGCCAGGTGCCATTGGCGGCCAGCGACTGGGCGGCGATCCAGCGCAGTTCCGGACCGGTCTCCAGCCCCGCGGGCACCTGCTCACCGCTCAGCAGCCCGAGCGCCGTGCCGGACAGCTCGGGCAGCCGCGCGATGCTGCGCAGCAGGGCCCGGCTCAGCGTCAACTGGCGGTCGGAGCCGGGCTCGGCCCCGGCCAGGGCCTGCTGCAGCGCCGCGGCGTGCGTGGCCGCGGCCTCCTGGCGGCGCTCGGCCGGCAGGAAGTGGTCGATCGCCTCGGCTGCATTGGCCAGCAGGTCCACCAGGGTGGCGACGTCGCCCTCCCCCAGGCCGTGGCGGGCCACGGCGCCGAGGTAGTCGTCGACGGCCAGCTCGGCGTCGCGGGTCATGTTCCACAGCGAGGACCAGCACAGCGCCCGGGCGAGCGGGTCCGCCAGGCCGCCCAGGGCGTCCAGGACCGTGGCGCGTGAACGCTCGTCGAGCAGCACGGTGGCATAACTGAGGTCGCTGTCGTTGACCAGCACCAGATCGGGAGCCGGCAGGCCAGCCGCGCCGGGCACCTCGGTCAGCTCGCGGCCGTCCAGCTCCACGTCGAGCAGTGCGGTCCGCTCCAGCCGGTCCTGGCGACGGCCGTAGAGGCCGACCTTGAGCACGTGGGGGCGCCCCACCGGCGAGCCGTCGCGGGCGTCGACGGAATGCTGCGTCACGGCCAGCCGCGCGATCCGGTCCCCGTCGAGTTCCAGACGGCTGCCCAGAGCATCCGGTCCGGCGGTCTGCAGCCAGGCCCGGGACCAGGCCTCCAGGTCTCGTCCGGAGGCCTGTTCCAGGGCCTCCAGCAGGTCGGCCAGACGCGCCACCCCGAAGGCATGACGCTCGAAGTAGGCGCGCGAGCCGGCCAGGAAGGCCTCCAGGCCCACATAGGCCACCAGCTGCTTGAGCACGGCGGCGCCCTTGGCATAGGTGATGCCGTCGAAGTTCTGCTTGGCGGCCTCGATGTCGCCGATGTCCGCCACGATCGGGTGCGTGGTGGGCAGCTGGTCCTGCTTGTAGGCCCAGGCCTTGCGACGGCCGGCGAAGGCCACCCAGGCGTCGGTGAACTCGGTGGCCTGGACGCTGGCGTGGGCGCCCATGAACTCCGCGAAGCTCTCCTTGAGCCACAGGTCGTCCCACCAGGCCGGGGTCACCAGGTCGCCGAACCACATGTGGGCCATCTCGTGCAGGATCGTGTTGGCCCGGGCCTGGTACTGCGCGCGGGTGGCCGCCGAGCGTGGCAGGTAGGCCTCGGTGAAGGTCACCAGGCCGGGGTTCTCCATGGCGCCCAGGTTGTACTCCGGGACGAAGACCTGGTCGTACTTGCCCCAGGGATAGGGGTGGCCGAAGTCGCGGTGGAAGTGGTCCAGGCCCTGGCGGGTGATCGTCAGGATCTGCTCGGCGTCGAAGTGCGGCACCAGGCTCTGGCGGCAGTAGGCCGCCAGCTCCACCTCGAGCGGCTCGTCCCCGGAGCGGCTCCAGTGGCCGGTGACCTCGTGGTACTCCCCCGCGATCAGGCAGGTGAGGTAGGTGGACAACGGCGGGGTGGCTGCGAAGGCGTGGCGCACCCCGGCCGGCATCTCGCCGTCGGGCTTGACCGGCCCGCCGGCGGTGCGCGGCTGGTTGGAGCGCACGGTCCAGCCCTCGGGGGCCAGCACGGTGACGTGGTGGCGGGCCTTGAGGTCGGGCTGCTCGAAGCACGGGAAGACGCGCCGGGCATCGGCGGGCTCGAAGTGGGTGTAGAGGTAGCAGCGGCCGTCCACCGGGTCGAAGAAGCGGTGCAGGCCCTGCCCGGAGGTGGAGAAGGTGCCCTCGGCCTCCGCCTCCACGACGTTGCGGCCGCTCTGCAGCCGCAGCGGGATGCGGGCGCCGTCGTAGGCGGGGCGCTGCCGCTCGCCGTTGACCACCACCCGGTGCACCAGCCCGTCGAGGAAGTCCAGGAAGGTCTCCTCCAGCGTGCTGTCCAGCTCGACGACGCAGTGCACGCCGAAGCGGGTGCGCCCGGCCTCGTCGGCCCGTCGCAGGTCGACGGTGGTGTGGTAGGCCTCGAGCCGCAGGCCTGCGCTGCGTCGGGCTGCCTCGTCCCGGGTGATGTTGGTGCTCACGGCGGCAAGCCTAGCCAGAGCGGGGTGCGAGGACGGGAGGTGCTGCGCTCCGGCTGTTCACAGCCGATCGATTGCCCCTCGTGGGCGGGCCACGCGCACGTTCTCAGACCCCCGGCCCACCAGTCCCCACAGTGCCTGTGGCATCGCAGGACGGTCTATCGTTGCGCCATGACCACTGTGCTCGCCCTGGATGCCGGACAGACCGGCGTGCGCACCCAGCTGCTGCTCGACGGCACGGCCGGTGCCGTGCAGGAGTTCGACGGCGTGCTCACCGACCGTCCGGTGCTGCCCCAGCTGGCCGAGGTGGTGCGCCGTTCGCTGGCCACCACCGCGGCCACCGACGTGGAGGTGGCGATCGGCTCCTCCGGCCTCACCGATGACATGACGGCCGAGGCCCTGCTGGAACTGCTGGCCGACGGCCCGGTGACCGCGGTGCACCTGGCGCACGACTCGACCACCAGCTACCTGGGTGCCCTGGGCGACGTCCCCGGCGTCGTGGTGGCGGCGGGCACGGGCGTGGTCACCCTGGCCGTGGGCCTCGAACGGGTGGCCCGCGTGGACGGCTGGGGCTTCCTGATCGGCGACGCCGGCTCGGGCTACTGGATCGGCCGCGCCGGCCTGGACGCCGTGATGCGGGCCCATGACGGACGCGGCCCCGCCACCAGCCTGACCGAGCCGGCCGTGGCCGAGTTCGGTGACCTGGAGGGCGCCTACATCGAGCTGCAGGCCGACGAGCACAAGGTGAGCCGGATCGCCGCCTGGGCGCGACGGGTCAACGAGCACGCCGAGGCCGGCGACGCCGTCTGCCGCGAGGTGCTGCACGCCGCCGGCCGTGAGCTGGCCGGCTCGGTGCTGGCCGGGATGCGTATGGTGGGGCTGCCGGCCGATGCCCCGGTGGCCACCTTGGGCAAGGTCTTCGGCTCCGAGGCGGTCAACGCCTCCTTCCAGCAGGAGCTGCGCGAGCAGCTCGGCACCCCGCAGGTGGTCGCGGCGCACAGCAGCGGCCTCGACGGGGCCGCCCTGCTCCCCCGGGTCCATCCCTCCTCCGCCCTCGCCGGGCGCATCCGTACCGCACGAAAGGCCTGACGCATGGTTCCCGTCCGCATCGCCCTGGTCAACGACCACCCCATCGTGCTCGAGGGGCTGCGCGCCCTGCTGCGCCCCTTCCCCCAGGTCGAGGTGATCGAAATGGACGTGCTGACCGACGTCGCCCAGAAGGTGGACCTCGCCCTGATCGACACCCACGGCCAGTCGGTGGACGTGGCCGAGGAGATCCGACGCCGCTCGCTGGACCCCCAGATCACCCGGGTGGCGGCCTACTCGTGGACCGTGGACGAGACCATGGTGGACGACGCCCTGGCCGCCGGCGCCACCGGCGTCATCTCCAAGACCGTCTCCTCGCGCGAGCTGGCCGATGCGCTGCGCCGGATGATGAGCGGTGAGACCGTCGTCCTGCCGGGCGTGGTGGAGGGCGTCGAGGAGGACGTCGCCCCGCAGAAGGCGGCCAGCGGCCACGACTGGCCGGGGCGCTCCGAGGGGCTGAGCATGCGCGAGGCGGAGATGATCACCCTGATCTGCCAGGGCCTGTCCAACGAGCAGATCGCCGAGCGGCTCTACCTGTCGCCCAATTCGGTCAAGTCCTACATCCGGGCCGCCTACCAGAAGATCGGCGTCAACAGCCGTTCGCAGGCGGTCATCTGGGGCATCGACCACGACATGCGGCCGGTTCCGGAGCGGGACGTGATCCGTCCCCTCGCCCCCGGGGCATGACGCTCCATATAGCCAAGGAAAAATTGCCGTTAAGAACCGGCTTCCTGTGGCCCAGTTCACACTGCGTTCAGCTGACGGTCAGGAATGGTCAACCGCTCGCTGCTTGACTCCATCACAACCCACCAACCGGCCCGACAGGGCTGTCGAAAGGTTTGACGATGGACAAGCGCTTCCTCCCCATGATCGACCACGTGCGTGGCAAGCGGTCCGCAGTGACCTGCGCCCTGAAGTGCGACAGCCAGTGCATGGGCGAGACCTGCAACACCACGGGCAACGACTACTTCCGTGACATCGCCGCCTCGGCGGTCTCCCGCCGCAGCGTGCTGGCGGGCTCCGCCGGTGCGGTGGCGCTGTTCGGCGCCTCCCGCTTCGACGCCCCGGCGGCCGCCGCGCCCCTGGCCGAGCACCTGTCCGAGGGCCGTGGCGCCAAGGGCAGCCCGCTGAACTTCGACGCCATCCGCCCCGTCGACTACCACGTCGACGAGTTCACGGTGCCGCGGGGCTACACCTGGAAGCCGGTGATCCGCTGGGGCGACCCGCTGTTCGCCGACGCACCGGCCTTCGACCCCAACCGCCAGACCGCCGCCGCCGCGCGTCGCCAGTTCGGCTACAACAACGACTACACCGAGATCCAGGAGATCCCCGGCAGCAGGGGTCGCCGCGCGGTGATGTTCGTCAACCACGAGTACACCAACGAGAACATCATGTTCCCCACCAACATGCCGGTGGAGCAGAAGCGCGAGCTGGGCATGATCAACCACGGCCTGAGCGTGGTGGAGCTGGAGCGCAAGAACAGCTCCAGCCCCTACAGCTACGTCAAGGGCGCCAAGCTGAACCGTCGCATCCTGATCGACGACGCCTACAAGATGACCGGCCCCGCCGCCGGCTCCGACCTGCTCAAGACCAAGGCCGATCCCTCGGGCACCAAGGTGCTGGGCACCTTGGGCAACTGCTCGGGCGGCCTGACCCCCTGGGGCACCCTGCTCTCCGGCGAGGAGAACTTCCACTCCTACTTCGTGGGCGGCGGTACCTCGGCCGGCGACAAGCGCTACGGCATCACCAACAAGGAGACCGTGCGCGGCTGGGAGCACAGCGATCCCCGCTTCGACACCCGCAACCCCGGCTTCGAGAACGAGACCAACCGCTTCGGCTGGATCGTCGAGGTGGATCCCTTCGACCCGAAGTCGACCCCCCGCAAGCACACCGCGCTGGGCCGCTTCAAGCACGAGGGCGCCAACGTGATCGTGGCCGAGGACGGCCACGTGGTGGCCTACTCCGGCGACGACGAGAAGTTCGAGTACCTGTACAAGTTCGTCTCCCGCAAGAAGTTCCGCAAGGGTGACCGTCGCCACAACATGACCCTGCTGGAGGAGGGCGACCTGTACGTGGCCCGCTTCAAGGGCGACTCCCCGGCCGCCGAGATCGACGGCACCGGCGCCCTGCCCTCCGACGGCCGCTTCGACGGCACCGGCGAGTGGCTGCCGCTGGTCAAGGACGGCAAGTCCATGGTGGAGGGCATGAGCGTCGACGAGGTGCTGGTCTACACCCGCACCGCCGCCGACAAGCTGCAGCCCACCAAGATGGACCGCTGCGAGGACGTCGAGCCCTCGCTGCTCTCGCGTCGCGTCTACGTCGCCTGCACCAACAACTCCGACCGCGGCAAGGCCGGCAAGGCGGGTGCCGACGAGGCCAACCCCCGCGTGGAGAACCGCGACGGCCACGTCGTCGAGATCTTCGAGATGGGTGACCAGACCTCGGTGGGCTTCTCCTGGAACCTGCTGCTGGTCTGCGGCGATCCCAAGACCGATGCGAACACCTACTTCGCGGGCTTCCCGCGCGAGCGGGTCTCGCCGATCTCCTGCCCCGACAACCTGGCCTTCGACTCGGTGGGCAACCTGTGGATCTCCACCGACGGCGCCCCGGACGGCATCGGCTACAACGACGGTCTGTTCAAGGTCACCCTGAGCGGCCGCGAGCGTGGCCGGGTGGAGCAGTTCCTGTCGGTGCCCGTCGACGCCGAGACCTGCGGCCCGATCGTGCGCGACCAGGACCGCACCGTCTTCGTCTCGGTGCAGCACCCGGGCGAGGACGGCACCTGGGAGAAGCAGGTCTCCCAGTTCCCCGACTACAACAACACCGTGCCGCGTCCCACCGTGGTGCAGGTCTACGCCGCCGGTCGCGGTCGTGACCGCGGGCGTGGCCGCAACAGCTGAGCCCCGCTGAACCAGCAGGACCCCGCCGGATTCCGGCGGGGTCCTGCTGCATTCCTGTGCCTCGTGCGGCGCCGGTGGGACCCGGGGCCTGCGTCGAGGGAGCTGTGCTCAGACGCGTGCGGCCAGGAAGCCGAGCACCGAGCTGAAGAAGGTGCGACCGTCCAGGCTGGGGCCGGTGAGCTCCTCCACATTGTGCTCGGGGTGCGGCATCAGGCCCACCACGTTGCCGCGCTCGTTGGTGATGCCGGCGATGTCGTGGTTGGAGCCGTTGGGATTGCCGTCGATGTAGCGGAAGACCACCTGGTTGTTCTCCTCGAGCCGCTGCAGCGTCTCGGGATCGGCCTGGTAGTTGCCCTCGCCGTTCTTCAGCACGATGCTGATCTCGTCGCCGACGCCGAAGTCCCGGGTCCAGGTGGTGTCATTGGTCTCCACCCGCAGCCGCTGGTCGGTGCAGACGAAGTGGCGCTGCTCGTTGCGGATCATGGCGCCGGGCAGCAGGTGGCTCTCGCAGAGCACCTGGAAGCCGTTGCAGATGCCCAGCACCGGCATGCCACCGTTCGCGGCGCGCACCACCTGGTCCATCACCGGGCTGAAGCGGGCGATGGCGCCGCAGCGCAGGTAGTCGCCGTAGCTGAAGCCACCGGGCAGGATGACGGCATCGACGGCCTGCAGCGAGTCCGAGCCGTGCCACAGCGGCACCGCCTCGGCACCGCACAGCTCCACCGCACGGGCGGCGTCCTGGTCGTCGAGCGAACCGGGGAAGGTGACGACGCCGATGCGCGCCATCACTGCCCCCGCACGGAGACGTCGAACTGCTCGATGACGGTGTTGGCGAGCAGCTTCTCGGCGGCATCGCGGACCTGGTCGAGACGGGCCTCGGTCAGCTCGCCGTCCACCTCGATCTCGAAGCGCTTGCCCTGGCGCACCGTGAAGCCGGTGTAGCCAAGGCGGTTGAGTGCACCGGTGACGGCCTTGCCCTGCGGGTCAAGGATCTCGGGCTTGGGCATCACGTCGACGACAACAAGGGCCATGGCCCCGATCCTATCGGAGTGTCCGCGCCGGTGGACGTCCGCCCGTGTCCGCGCCGACGCTGCCTAGGCTGTGGCGCGTGACGAGCCATCCCCACTCGCCCCGCCGGGCCGCCGGCGTCGCCCTGGCCCTGTCCGGCGCCTGTCTGTGGGGCACCACCGGCACCTCCCAGGCCCTGCTGGTGGGCGAGCACTCGCCCGTCGCGGTGGGCGGCCTGCGCGCCCTGGTGGCCGCCATCGCCCTGCTGGCCCTGGCACTGCTGCGCGGCCCCGTCCGCTGGCTGCGCACCCTGCGCACCGCACGTCCCGCCTGGCTGATGGCGGCCGGTCTCTCGGTGGCCGCCTACCAGCTCACCTTCTTCGCCGCCGTGGACCGCACCGGCGTGGCCGTGGGAACCCTGGTGATGCTGGCCACCGCGCCGGGCGTCGCCGGACTGGTGGGCTGGCTGCTCCACGGGCTGCGACCCTCGCGACTGTGGGCAGTGGCCACGCTGGTCGGGCTGGCGGGGGCGGCGCTGCTGGTGCTGGGTTCGGGTGGCTCGCGTCGGCTCGACTGGTGGGGCCTGGCACTGGCCGTGGCCGCAGGGGCGGCCTTCGCGCTCTACTCGGTGGCCGGCCGGGAACTGTCCGGCAGCGGCGCCGACCAGGTGTCGCTCACCTCAGGCATCTTCGCCGTGGCCTCACTGGTACTGGCCGTCCCGCTGCTGCGTCAGGACCTGGCCTTCGTGAGCGAGCCGCGCAACCTGCTGGTGCTGGGCTGGCTCGGCGTCGTGGCGACGGCGGTGGCCTATCTGCTCTACCAGCAGGGGCTGCGCAGCATCGACGCCGCGACCGCCTCCACCGTCGCGCTGGCCGAGCCGATGGTGGCCAACCTGCTGGCGGTCCTGGTGCTGCACGAGCCCTTCACCGTGGTGATGGGCCTGGGCGTGCTGCTGGTGCTGGCGGGGCTCGGCCTGCTCAGCCGGGCCTGAGCCCGGCACCCCGGGCAGTCCGGACGGCCCCGGCCGTCAGGCGGGAAGCTGCAGCTCGGTGCCGGTGAGGCGTCGGTAGGCGTCCAGGTAGCGCTCGCGGGTGGCGCGCACCACCTCGGCCGGGAGCGCCGGCGGGGCCTGGTCGCCGTGGCGGTCCCAGCCCGAGGAGCGGGTCAGCCAGTCACGCACGTACTGCTTGTCGAAGCTGTCCAGCGTTCCGCCGGGCTGCCAGGTGGTGGCATCCCAGAAGCGGGAGGAGTCGGGGGTGAGCACCTCGTCGGCCAGCACGATGGTGCCGTCCGCGCGCCGGCCGAACTCCAGCTTGGTGTCGGCCAGGATGATGCCGCGCTCGCGGGCGATCTGCTCGGCGCGGGCGTAGACCGCCAGGGTGAGGTCGCGGATCTGCTCCCCCAGCTCGACGCCGGTGGTGGCGCACATGGTCTCGAAGTCCACGTTCTCGTCGTGCTCACCCATCGGCGCCTTGGTGGCGGGGGTGAAGATCGGCTCGGGCAGCCGGGAGCCGTCCTGCAGCCCCGCGGGCAGCGGGATGCCACAGACCGTGCCGCTGGCCTGGTACTCGACCCAGCCGGAGCCGGTCAGGTAGCCGCGGGCCACGCACTCCACCGGGATCATGTCGAGCTTCTCGCAGACCAGCGCCCGGCCGCGCACCTGTTCGGCGGCCGCGGCGGGCAGCTCGGTGGCGGGATCCGCGGACAGGACGTGGTTGTCGGCCACCTCGCGCAGCTGGTCGAACCACCACAGCGAGAGCTGGGTGAGCACGACGCCCTTGTCGTCGATGCCGGGCTCGAGCACGAAGTCGTAGGCCGAGATGTTGTCGGTGGCCACCATCAGCATGGCGTCCGGGCGCTCCAGCGCGTAGAGCTCGCGGACCTTGCCGGCATGGATCAGGGGCAGCTGCAGGGAGGAGTACTGGCTCACGCAGACACTCTAGGGGCGCGCGGGCGTGCGGTTCGGCGCGCCCACACAGCGACGATGGTTCGGGCGGTCGCCGGGTCGGATCAGGCCGGGGCGGGCTCGGTCTCGGGCGGGACGCTCGCCCACTCCCAGCTCATCATGTGCACCGCGGCGGGGCAGTCCACCTTCACCACCTGGGCGGCGCCCTCGCTCAGCGTGACCTCCAGGGCCTCCTCGTCCGCGGTCTCCGGCCCACCGCCGCTGGCCGAGGTGTAGCTCACCACGCGCGCCGGCGGGTCATCGAGGGGGAACTGCACCTCCAGCACCAGCTCGGACAACTTGTCCATCATGACGCCGAAGGAGGTGGTGCCGGAGGGGTCGGGCGCCAGCGTGGTCATGTACTCCAGCATCAGGTACTCGCCCAGCCGCAGGGGCCGGGTCAGGTGCATCTCGGTGAGCACCAGCTCCTTCTCGGGCACCTCGGTGACGGCACCCGCGACGCAGTTCGACAGCCCGTGCACCTCCTGCTGGACGCCCGGCTCCATGGTGGAGACCACCGGGAAGGAGGCGGTGCCGGCCTTGGTGCACTGCACCACCTGGCGCACCAGCTCGGAGCTGGGGCTGCGGTCAGGCGCCATGCCCATCACGATGTGGCTCGAGTGCTTGCGCAGGTACTGCGAGCTCTGCCCGGCGCGGGCCAGCAGCTCGGAGACCGGCTGCGGCAGGGGTGTGGGGCCACCCACCGAGGAGGCGCGCCGCTTCACCGGGTTGGCCGGCGCCACCTGCACCAGGGCGCCCGGCGGCATGTTGAGCACCCGCTCCAGGGCGCTCAGGGTGCGCTGCGAGTGCGCCCGCGTGGGGTGGCTGCGGCCGTTCTGCCAGTAGCTCAGGGTGGCGACGCTGACCGTGACGCCGTGCTGCTCCAGGCGCCGTCGGATGCTGTCCAGCGTCAGCCCGCGCTCACGGATCGCCTGCCCCAGCACGGAGGCGAAGTCGGCGGAGGACTCGTCGTCCTGCATGCGATCCCCCCCAATCGTTTGTCAGCTGCAACCATGTTCCCGCCGTCGGTGCCTGCCCACAAATCCTTCCGGGAAGCTCCCATCGCGCCGGTCCCGATCGGGTTGCCCGAGGACCGGCCGAGCACTCCCCGACGCGGCCGGGTACCGGCTTTGCTCTGCCAGCAACGAATATGGCACGCGGCCGACCAGCACCGGGGCCGTCCCAGATGGAGCCACCGTTAACTCTTCACAGCGGACGCGCCGAGGCGCTGTGGGCCGAACCCGGGTCGGCAGGGCCCGGCGTCACGTACCCTGTTGCACGATCAACATCTCAGCACCCCGCACCATCTCAGATCAGCGCCACGCGCGCGGCGCCGCGCACAATCCACGAAGGACACTGCATGTCGAACCAGGAGCACGTCGCCGGAATGGGCGCCATTGCCACCCAGGAGGGCGTCGCCTTCCGCGTCTGGGCCCCGCACGCCAGCAGCGTGTCGGTGATGGGCAGCTTCAACGAGTGGCACAACGACGCCGACCTGCTCACCGCCGAGGACAGCGGCTACTGGTACGGCTTCGTGGCCGGCGCGAAGGTGGGCGACGAGTACAAGTTCCACCTGGTCAACGGCGAGATGCAGCTGGACAAGATCGACCCCTACGCCCACCAGGTGACCAACTCGATCGGCAATGGCATCGTCTACGACCACTCCGCCTTCGACTGGCAGGGCGACGACTTCCACTGCCTGCCGCACAACGAGCTGGTGATCTACGAGCTCCACGTCGGCTCCTTCACCTCCCCCGACGGCGGCCTGGGAACCTTCTCCTCGCTCACCGAGAAGCTGGACCACCTGGTGGACCTGGGCATCAATGCCATCGAGCTGATGCCGGTGATGGAGTTCGCCGGCGACCGCTCCTGGGGCTACAACCCCGCCCACGTCTTCGCCGTCGAGAGCGCCTACGGCGGCCCGGACGGGCTCAAGACCTTCATCCGTGAGGCCCACAAGCGCGGCCTGGCGGTCATCGTCGACGTGGTCTACAACCACTTCGGCCCCAGCGACCTGGACCTGTGGCAGTTCGACGGCTGGAGCGAGAACGACAAGGGCGGCATCTACTTCTACAACGACTGGCGCTCCTCCACCCCCTGGGGCGACGCCCGCCCGGACTACGGCCGCGGCGAGGTGCGCCAGTTCATCCGCGACAACGCCTTCATGTGGCTGCGCGACTACCACGCCGACGGCCTGCGCTACGACATGACCGCCTACATCCGCAGCAAGGACGTCGGCGCCAACGACATCCCCGAGGGGATGGCGCTGATGGCCTGGATCAACAGCGAGCTGCGCAAGGAGTTCCCCAGCGAGATCCTGATCGCCGAGGACATGCTCAACGACCCCAACATGGTGGGCGAGGGCGAGGGACAGGCCAACTTCCACGCCCAGTGGGATGCCGCCTTCGTGCACCCGGTGCGCCGTCTGCTGGCCGCCTACAACGACTCCGAGCGCTCGCTGCCCGAGCTGCGCGGCGCCATCGAGCACAACTACGACGGACATGCCTTCAGCCGCGTGGTCTACACCGAGAGCCATGACGAGGTGGCCAACGGCAAGGCCCGCACCGTCGCGGAGGTGAACCCCTACGACCAGCAGGGCTGGTATGCCACCAAGCGCGCCACCCTGGGCACCATGATCGCTCTCACCACGCCGGGCATCCCGATGATCTTCCAGGGACAGGAATTCCTGCAGGGCGGCTACTTCTCCGACGAGATGCCGCTGGACTGGAACCTCAACGAGACCTACCAGGGCATCGTGGCGCTGCACCGCGACGTGATGCGGCTGCGGCGCAACTTCGACGACGACACCCGTGGCCTGCGCGGGCAGGGCCTCAATGTCTTCCACGGCAATGACGACTTCAAGGTGATGGCCTGGCACCGCTGGGATGCCCACGGCACCGGTGACGACGTCGTGGTGGTGGTCAACGCCTCCGGCGAGACCCGTGGCAACTACCGCATCGGCCTGCCGGCCGGTGGCCTGTGGGAGCTGAAGTTCAACTCCGACGCCCCGCTCTACTCGCCCGACTTCGGTTCGGCGGAGGCCTACGACATCGGCGCCGAGGAGCAGGGCCAGGACGGCTTCGACCACTCCGGCACCCTGAACATCGCCCCCTACTCCATGCTGGTCTACAGCTGGAAGGGCTGAGTCAGGCGCTCCACTTCCACGAGGAGACCACCGGCCCGAAGATCTCAGCCATCTTCGCGTCGGTGGTCTTCTGGTTCGCGGCGAAGGTGATCACGTAGGTGTCCTGGCCGTGGCTCACCACCCACTGCTCGGTGTGCCAGGTGAGCTTGCCCTGGGTCATCTCACCGCGCAGCCGCAGGGTGCGCGAGCCGTCCAGGGAGGTCTCGGGCAGCACCACCACGCCGGTGGCCCCGCTGCCCTCCAGCTCCTCCTTGAGAAAGTCGGCGAAGCCGGTACGGCCCACCATGTCCGCCACACCGCTGGAGAGCACGGTGAAGTAGCTGGCGAAGCCGTCGGAGTCGGTGGCGTCCTGCACCGCCACGTCGAAGCCCGCCTCGGGTTGCGAGCTGCGGATCTGCTGGGTGATGTCGGCCCAGCCGGCGGGCAGCTTGAAGCCATAGCCCTTGCCGGTGACCGGGCTGCCGGTGGCCGGGGTGGTGAGCCAGATGTTGGGCTGCACCGGGCCGGAGCTCACGGCCTGGGCGCTCGGCGTCGCGGCCGGGGAGCTGCCCTGCTGAGCACTGTCCTGGCTGCAGGCCGACAGGGTGAGGCATCCGCCCAGCAGCAGGACGGCGGGCAGCAGCAGGCGAGGATGGCTCATGGCCACATGCTAGGGGCCCGGCGGGAGGATCTCCCACCGGGCCCCGTGGCACGGGAACGTGCTGGCTGGATCAGGCGGTCCACTTCCAGCTGGACACGATCGGGCCGAAGGTCTTGGTCATCAGCGGATCGGTGCTGTTCTTGCCGTCGGAGAAGGTGAGCACGTAGGTCTCCTTGCCCTGGCTGACCAGCCACTGCTCGGCGGAGTTGCCCTGCATGGTGACCTTGTAGCGCACGGCCGGGGCGCCCTGCAGGGTGGTGGCGGGCAGCTCCTTGATGCCGGTGCCGCCCTGGGCCTCCAGCTGCTCCCTCATCTTGTCGAAGGCCTCAGGATCCTTGGCCAGGTCCGCGATGCCGGTCTTGATGACATTGATGTTGGCGGCGAAGCCGTCGGTGTCACCGAAGTTGGCCACCACGGTGTCCATCTTGGCGGCATTGGCGCCGGCCTGCTTGCGGGCGTCCTTCCAGCCCTTGGGCACGACGTAGGTGTAGCCGCTGCCCTTGATGGTGGTGCCGGTGGCCGGGGTGGTGGCCCAGACATTCTTGCCGCCGGCGGCGGCAGAGCTGCTGGCGGCCGGGGTGGTGGCGACGGCGGAGGCGCTGTCCGAGGCAACGGCGGAGGCGCTGTCCGAAGCGGCGGGCGAGGCGCTCTCGGTGGACGAGGAGGTGCTGCTGGCCTCGCTGCTGGCGGCCATGCTCGGGCTGCTCGTGGAGGTGCTGGTGCTGGTGGAGCTGCTCTCGGTCTTGTCGGAGCCGCCGCAGCCGGTCAGGGCCAGGGCCGCGATGCCGACGGCGACAACGGGGAGGCGCACGATGGAGGTCAGGGAGGTCTTGGTCATGGCGAGATCCTGTCACGCACCGGTGTCAGGGTCCCAGCCCATCACAGGAAGTTCAGCCAACGGCGAGCGCCGGGGTGCCTGACCCTCTCCTAGGCGGTGTCACAGGCCTGTCGCACCGCTGACCCGAGATCTCCCCCGTTGCTGAGCAGCGCCGCCACCAGCGCTCCGTGGAAGGCGTCGCCGGCACCGAGGGTGTCGACGGCCTCGACGGTGGGCGGTCGGTGACGGCCGGCACCCACCGGGTCCTGGTGGAGCACCTCGCCGGCACCGTCGGTCATCACCGCGGCAGTGGCGCCCGCGCGCAGCACGTGCTCCACCGCACCCGCGAGGTCGGTGCCCAGCCCCGCGGCGTAGTCGGCGGAGCCGGCCACCACGTCGATCCAGCTCAACCAGCTCTCCGCGGCGGGCTTCACGCTGCCGGCGTCGAGCACCAGCAGGCAGTCGGTGTCGGCCACCTGGCCCAGGGCCATCCCGGCGGCGACGGGATGGTGGCCGTCGAGCAGCAGGGCATCGGCGCGCAGCACCGCCTGCCGGGCCGGCTCGGTGAGCGGCAGCCGGCTGGTCAGGGCGCTGGTGGAGAAGACGGTGCGGGTGCCGTCGGGCTCCACCAAACAGGTGCTGGTGGGCACCTGGAAGCCCTGCGGCGCCAGGTCCACGATGCGCACGCCGTGGGCCACCAGGTCGGAGCGGCACAGCTCCGCGATGGGTGATCCGCCCAGGCCGGTGACCAGGGTGGCCTCGCCCAGCAGGGCCGCGGCGGTCACGGCGGCATTGGCCGCCGGTCCCCCGGCGGTCAGCTCGGTGGACTCCACCACGGACTTCGCGCCCCAGGCCGGGCGCGCGGACACCCGCTGCACCACGTCGAGGGTGGTCAGCCCCAGGAAGACCGCCCGCGCGCCGGCCACGGCGGCTCAGAGCACCTGGCCGGGGCGGTAGGCCGCCGCCTCGGGGTGCGCGGCCACCAGGCCGGCCACCCGCTCGGCCACGCGCTGCACCTGCGCGCCGGCATCACCGGTGAGCTGCAGCGGCTCGCTGACCAGGGCGGCCAGCTCCTCGCGGGACAGCCGCAGGCCCGGCTCGGCAGCCAGCCGGTCGAACAGGTCATTGTCACGCCGCCCGGTCTCGCGCATCTCGAGTGCGGCGGCCACCGCATTGGTCTTGATCGCCTCGTGGGCCTCCTCGCGGCCCACGCCCTTGCGCACCGCAGCCATCATCACCTTGGTGGTGGTGAGGAAAGGCAGGTAGCGCTCCAGCTCGGCGTCGATCACGGCCCCGAAGGCGCCGAAGTCGGCCAGCACGGTGAGGAAGGTCTCGAACATGCCGTCCAGTGCGAAGCAGGCGTCGGGCAGGGCGATACGACGCACCACCGAGCAGCTCACGTCACCCTCGTTCCACTGCACGCCGGACAGGCCCTCGGTCATGGCGACATAGCCGCGCAGGATCACGTTGAAGCCGTTGACACGCTCGCAGGAGCGGGCGTTCATCTTGTGCGGCATGGCCGAGGAGCCCACCTGGCCGGGCTTGAAGCCCTCGGTGACCAGCTCGTTGCCGGCCATCAGGCGCAGCGTGGTGCACAGGCTGGAGGGGCCGGCCGAGGCCTGGTAGAGGGCGCTGACCGCGTCGAAGTCGAGGCTGCGCGGGTAGACCTGGCCCACCGAGTCGAGCACGGTGGCGAAGCCGAGCTTCTCGGCCACCCGTCGCTCCAGCTCGGCGAGCTTGGCGGTGTCGCCGCCCAGCAGGTCCAGCATGTCCTGGGAGGTGCCCATCGGGCCCTTGATGCCGCGCGCCGGGTAGCGCTGCACCAGCTCGGCGATCCGACGCTCCGCGATCAGCATCTCATCGGCGGCGGAGGCGAAGCGTTTGCCCAGGGTGGTGACCTGGGCGGCCACGTTGTGGCTGCGGCCGGTGACGGCGCGCTCGGTGTACTGCACGGCCAGGTCGGAGGTCATCGCCAGGGCGGCGACCAGGCGCTCACGCAGCAGCGTGAGCGAGGCCAGCACCTGCTGCTGCTCGACGTTCTCGGTCAGGTCGCGCGAGGTCATGCCCTTGTGGATGTGCTCGTGGCCGGCCAGCGCGTTGAACTCCTCGATGCGCGCCTTCACGTCGTGACGGGTGATCCGCTCGCGGGCGTCGATGGAGGCCAGATCCACCTCGGTGAGGTGGGCGCGGTAGTCGGCGATCACGGCATCCGGGTCGTCGCCACCGAAGTCGACGCCGAGGTCGCGCTGCGCCTCGAGCACGGCGATCCACAGCTCGCGTTCGGCGATGATCTTGTTCTCGGGCGACCAGATCGCGCGCATCGCCTGCGAGGCGTAGCGGGTGGCCAGGACATTGGGAACGCTCACTGTGCTCACTTCTCCGTCGTGTTGATCTTGTTCTGGCTGGCCAGCAGGGCGATGTCGGTGCGGTTGAAGCCGGAGGCGAAATCGGTGGCCGCCACCTGGGCATAGGCCGCCTCGCGTGCCTCAACGAGGTCCGCCCCGGTGCCGACGATGCCCAGCACCCGGCCACCGTCGGCGGCCAGGGTGCCGTCCTCGAACAGGGTGGTACCCGCCTGGATGGTGTGGGCCCGGTCGGTGTCGGGGGCCAGCTCGATCGCACCGCCCACCTCCGCAGCGGCCGGGTAGCCGTTGGCGGCCATCACCACGACGACGGCGGCTCCCTGCCCCCAGGCCAGCGGCGGGGTCTCGGCCAGGGTGCCGGTGGCGGCCGCGTGCAGCAACTGGCCCAGCGGGGTGTCGAGGCGGGCCAGCAGGGCCTGGGTCTCCGGGTCGCCGAAGCGGGCGTTGAACTCCACCACGCGCAGCCCCTTGCTGGTCAGCGCCAGGCCGGCGTAGAGCAGGCCGCTGAAGGGGGTGCCGCGGCGCCGCATCTCGGCCAGGGTGGGCTGGATCACGGTGGCGTCCACCTGATCGACGATGTCGGCCGGCGCCCAGGGCAGCGGGGTGTAGGCGCCCATGCCGCCGGTGTTGGGCCCGGTGTCGCCGTCGCCGACGCGCTTGAAGTCCTGCGCCGGCTGCATCGGGCGGCTGGTGGTGCCGTCGGTGATGGCGAACAGGCTGACCTCGGGGCCGTCGAGGAATTCCTCGATCACCACCTGCTCGCAGGCCAGCGCGTGCTCCAGCGCCTCGGCACGATCATCGGTGACGACGACGCCCTTGCCGGCAGCCAGGCCGTCATCCTTGACCACGTAGGTGGGTCCGAACTCGTCGAGCGCGGCCTCGATCTCCTCCTGGGTGGTGCAGACCCGGGCGGCGGCGGTGGGGACGCCGGCGGCGGCCATCACCTCCTTGGCGAAGGCCTTGGAGCCCTCCAGCCGGGCGGCCTCGCGGCCGGGCCCGAAGCAGGCGATGCCGGCCTCGCGCACGGCGTCGGCCACGCCGGCCACCAGCGGCGCCTCGGGGCCGACCACCACCAGGTCTGCGTCCAGCTCGGCGGCCAGCGCCGCGACGGCCTCGCCGTCGGTGGCCTCCACCGGGTGGTTGGTGGCGAAGCCGGCGGTGCCGGGATTGCCGGGGGCGACGTGGACGGCCTCGACGGCCGGGTCCTTGCTGATGGCCAGGGCGAGGGCGTGCTCGCGGCCACCGGTTCCGATGACGAGGACGGTGAGGGGCTTGGTCACGCGGCTGAGCCTAGCGGGGCCGCGGCGTGGTGCGGGCGCGGTCCGCGGCCTCAGCCGACGCGCACCGGCTCGCGCTCGTCGAGCTGCTCATCGGCGGCACGGGTAACGTCGTCCTGGCTGGCATCCTCCTGGGAGGCGTCCTCGCCGGAGGCAGGGCCGCCGGAGCGCTGGCGCAGCCGGCTGACCACGAACCAGGCGGCGGCCGCCAGCACGAGCGCCACGACCACGTTCTGCACCTGGCCGACCCAGCCCTCCACCACGGTCCAGTTGGCGCCCAGCTCGTAGCCGGCGAAGATCAGCAGGCTGTTCCACAGCAGGGATCCCAGCGTGGTGCACAGGGTGAAGGGGACGGCCCGCATGCCGTGCAGGCCGGCGGGCACCGAGATCAGCGAACGCACTCCGGGCACCATCCGGCCGAAGAAGACGGCCTTGTCACCATGGCGGTCGAACCAGGCCATCGCCGTGTCGATGTCGCTCTGCCGGGTGAGCGGCAGCTTGTCGACGATGTGGCGCAGCCGGGCCTCGCCGAGCACCTGGCCCAGCCAGTAGAGCAACCAGGCACCGACCACCGAGCCGAGGGTGGTCCAGGCGATGGCGGCGGCCAGTGAGAAGTGCCCCTCGGCGGCGGCGAAACCGGCCAGCGGCAGGATGACCTCGCTGGGGATCGGCGGGAAGATGTTCTCCAGCGCCACGGCGAGCGCGGCGCCGGGGGCGCCGATGGCCGTCATCAGGCGCATCAGCCAGTCCATCACCGTCCCCACGACATCGGTCGACAGCAGCGTCGGCAGCGATACGGCGGTGTGGGCGTCTACAAGCACGATGAACCTGTCGTCGGAGGTTTGTTGACGCTTCAACGCTAACAAGCCGGCCGGGACCGGGGCCCGCCGCGCTCAGCGGACGCCCAGTCCCTCACCGACCAAGAGGTCACGCGACCGGCCAGCTCACCTCACCGATCAGGTAGGGCTTGGAGCCGTCGGAATTGACCACCGCGAAGCGGGCCAGGCCGTCGCTCTCGACCACGCCGAAGTTGGCCCGACCGGGCAGCGAGAGCGGCTTGGTGAACTGCACCTGGATCCGGTGCGCCTCCGGGATCCGGGCCTGCAGCGCGGCCATCGCGCGGGCATGGGTCCACATGCCGTGGATGATGGGGCGCTTCAAGCCGAACAGGCGCGAGCCCAGCGGGTGCAGGTGGATCGGGTTCACGTCGCCCGAGACGGCCGCGTACCGCCGCCCCAGGTCCCCCGGCAGCGTCCAGCGCTGGCTGGGCACCACCTCGGGGGCGTCCAGGCGCAGGCCGGGCACAGGCTCCCCGGGCAGCTTCTTGCCGCCGGCCAGGTAGACCGACGTTCCCTCCCACACCAGTTCCTCCCCGACGTGGGCGGTGCCGCACATGTCGAAGGTGACGCCCTTGCGGTGGGGGCGCAGGTTGCGGGCCTCCACCTCCAGGGTGAGCGGCTCGTCGGCGCCCACGGCCCGGTGCAGCGTCATGTCATTGCTGACGTGCAGGATCCCCGCCAGCGCGAAGGGGAAGTCGCGCCGGCTCATCAGCCAGGCCTGCAGCGGGAAGGTGAGCACGTGCAGCCAGGTGGCTGGCAGCTGGTCGCGCAGCCCGAAGCCGCAGACCCGGGCATAGGCGGCCAGCCGTTCCGGGTCGCAGTGGTGGTCCTCCACCGCCACGCTGCGCTGCGGGATGCCCCGGTCCGGGCCGGGGCGCCCGAAGGAGGTGGCGGCCGCCCGGCCGATCAGCGGCCCCACCCCGGGCAGGGTGGGCAGGACGACGCGGCCCAGCTGGTCGGCGGCCATCAGGCACCCACCAGGTTCTGGCCGCAGACCCGCACCACCTGGCCGTCGACACCACCGTTGGCGGGATCGCACAGCCAGGCGATGGTCTCGGCGACGTCGACCGGCTGGCCACCCTGGCCCAGCGAGTTGGTGCGCCGGAAGATCTCGCGGGAGACGAAGGGGATGGCGGCGGTCATGTCGGTCTCGATGAAGCCGGGGGCCACCGCATTGATGGTCACCGGGCGGTCCGCGAGCAGTTCCTTCATGGCCCAGACATAGCCCATCACGCCGGCCTTGGAGGCGGCGTAGTTGGTCTGGCCCTTGTTGCCGGCCACGCCGGAGGTGGAGGCGATGCCCACGATCCGTGCGCTCTCGGCCAGGCCACCGGCCAGCGTCGGGTCGAGCAGTTCCTGGTTGATCCGCATCTCGGCGGCCAGGTTGACCTCGATCACCTGCGCCCACTGCTTCTCGTCGAGGTTGGCGAGCATCTTGTCGCGGGTGATGCCGGCATTGTGCACGATGGCCCAGATCCGGGCGTCGTCGCCGAAGAGCTGGGCGACGTGACGCGCGATCCGCTGCCCGGCGCCGTCGCTGGTGATGTCCAGCTGCAGCGCGCTGCCGCCGATCTCGTTGGCCACCGCCGCCAGGGCGTCGCCGGCCTGCGGCATGTCGACGCAGACCACGTGCGCCCCGTCGCGGGCGAAGGTGCGGCTGATGGCAGCGCCGATGCCCCGGGCGGAGCCGGTGACCACCACGACGCGGCCGGCCAGCGGACGCTCGCGGTCGAAGTCCTCGCCCACGGCGTCGCCCTGCTTGCGCGGCGCGACCGTCCAGGTCTGGCCGCTGACGAAGGCGGAGCGCCCCTGCAGCAGGAAGTGCAGCGAGCTGGCGAAGTCCTCGGTACCGGCGCCCTCGGCGAGCCAGACAAGGTTGCTGGTGGACCCGCCGCGCAGCTCCTTGCCGACGGTGCGGTTGATGCCGTCCAGCGCCTGGGCGACGGCCTTGGCCTCGATGTCGGTGACCGCGCTGGCGGCGCGGCCCACGATCACCACCCGGCCGGAGCGCTCCAGGCCCTTCATGGCCGGGCGCAGCGCCTGGCGCACTCCCTCCAGCTGTTCCAGCCGGGTGATGCCGGTGGCGTCCACCAGCACCGCTCCCGGGCGGGCGTTGTAGGCCGGCGGGTTGGTCCGGGTCCGGCCCTTGTCGTCGGTGGTCTCGGTGCGGTTCTCGGGCAGGTCCAGCAGTGGGGTGCCGTGGGCGATGCCCAGCAGGTCCAGGGTCTGGGCGACGATGCCGCCCCCGTCGAGCTGCTGCAGCAGCACCTGGCCCTCGGCGGCGGTGCGGCCGCGTCGCAGCCGCGGCGGGTCGGCCAGGCCGGCTCGGGTGGCCAGCGCGTGGCCCACCGGGGTCTTGTAGATGGTCTCGAGCACGGACTTCTTCGGCATGTCAGGAGGCCTCCAGGATTGCGGTGACGCCCTGGCCACCGGCGGCGCAGATGGAGATGAGCCCCTTGGAACCGGGGCCCTTGGCGGCGAGCATCTTGGCCAGGCTGGCCACGATCCGCCCGCCGGTGGCGGCGAAGGGATGACCGGCGGCCAGCGAGGAGCCGTTCACATTGAGCCGGCTGCGGTCGACGGTGCCCAGGCCGGACTGCTCCCAGGCCTTCAGGGTGGCCAGCACCGTGGCCGCGAAGGCCTCGTGCACCTCCACCAGGTCGAAGTCCTCCAGCCGCAGGCCGTTGCGCTCCAGCAGGCGCGGCACGGCATGGGTGGGGGCCAGCAGCAGGTCCTCGCTGCCGGTGACGTAGTCGCTGGCACCTACCTCGGCGTCGACGAAGCGGGCCAGCACCGGCCAGTTGCGGCGTCGGGCCTCCTCCTGCTCGGCCAGCAGCACCACGGCGGCACCGTCGGTGAGCGGGGTGGAGTTGCCGGCGGTCATGGTGGCCCCCTCCCCCTTGCCGAAGACCGGCTTGAGGGCGGCCAGCTTCTCGACGGTGGTGTCGGGACGCAGCGGGGTGTCGCGGGTGACGCGACGGTAGGGCGTCACCAGGTCGTCGAAGAAGCCCTCCTGCCAGGCGCGGGCCAGGTTGTGGTGGCTGGCGGCGGCCAGCTCGTCCTGCGCCTCGCGGCTGATCTCCCAGCGACGGGTGGTGATGGCCTGGCTCTCGCCCATCGACAGGCCGGTACGGGCCTCGTTGACGGCGGGCGGCACCGGGGCGAGGTGCTGCGGGCGGATGGCGGCCAGCGCGGCCAGCTTCTGCTGCGGGGTACGGGCCCGGCTGAGCTTGAGCAGGGCGCGGCGCAGCGGCTCGCTGACCACGATCGGGGCATCCGAGGCGGAGTCGACGCCGCCGGCGATGCCGGTGCTCACCTGGCCCACGGCGATCTTGTTCGCGATGTAGACCACGGTCTCCAGGCCGGTGCCGCAGGCCTGCTGGATGTCGACGGCCGGGGTGTGCGGGTCCAGCGCCGAGCCCAGCACCGACTCGCGGGTGAGGTTGAAGTCACGCGAGTGCTTGAGCACGGCGCCGCCGGCCACCTCGCCGAGCTGCTGGCCGGCCAGGCCGAAACGTGCCACCAGGCCGTCGATCGCGGCGGTGAGCATGTCCTGGTTGGAGGCGGAGGCGTAGGCGCCGCCGCTCTTGGCGAAGGGGATGCGGTTGCCGCCCACCACGACCGCGGTGCGCAGGGACTGTTGGTTCATTGCTTCCTCCGGATGGGGCCCGCTCGTCGATGAGGCGTGGCTGGATGTCTTGACGGCCAAGAAGTTCTTGCATTGTGTAGTCGAAACTGGGGGTAGCCGATACCGACGGTAGCAGGTACATTGGCGCCATGGAAGAGCGAGTGGACCTGGTCTGGCCAGCCCAGGAGGTGACGCTGGAGACCCCGGTCGACGGGCGCACCGCGCGCTGGGAGCGCCACCGCGTCGAGCGTCGGCGCGAGCTGGTGGCCGCCACGCTGCGCGCCATTCGCCGCCACGGCGCTGGCGTCGGCATGGACGAGATCGCCGCCGCCGCGGGCACCTCCAAGACCGTCATCTACCGCCACTTCGGGGACCGCACCGGTCTCTACACCGCCGTCGTGGAGTGGGTGCACGACTACATCCTCACCAACCTCGAGGTGCCGCTGCGCCAGGCCAAGACCGAGCCGGCACGGCTGGTGGCCGAGCTGACCGACACCTACCTGGGCCTGGTGCAGCGAGACCCGGAGATCTACCGCTTCGTGGTCTCCCGCCCGCTGGCCGACGTGCCCGTCGCCGACCCAGTGGGCTCCTTCACCACGCGGCTGGGGGACCGGGTCGCCGAGGCGATGGCCGAGCACCTGGTCCGTTCCGGGCAGGACCCGCAGGCCTCGCTGACCTGGGGCCACGGCGTGGTCGGCTTCGTCTGGGCCGTGGCCGACAAGTGGCTGTCCACCGGCATGGTCCGCCCCCGCCCCGAGATCGTCGCCTACGTCGACGCCTTGTTCACCCCCGCCTTCAGCACCGCTGGGGCACCGCACCAACCCTGACGCCATGCGTCCGAACCGCAGGAGCCAATGATGACCCTGAGCACCGAGACCAGCACTGCCAAGAGCACCGACAGCCTGACCTCCGCAGCACCGGCCGAGCCGCGCGGCAAGGACAGCTCCACCCGCCCGAAGTACACCCTGCTGGCCCCGGTCGACGGAGCCAGCCTCGCCGAGGCGCTGGACGGCCCCTTCCACGCCATCAAGCAGCGCTGGCGCGACGAGGTGCAGGCCGAGGAGATCCTGCGCGACCCGGGCATGGGCATGGACGAGGCGCGGCAGTGGGCCTTCGAGGCGATGCGCAACCTGTCCGAGAAGTCCTTCATCACCGCGGGCTTCCCCAGCAGCGTCGGCGGCACCGGCAGCCATGCCGAGAGCGTCGCCAACTTCGAGATGATGGCCATGGGAGACCTCTCGCTCACCATCAAGTCCGGCGTCCAGCACGGCCTGTTCGGCGGCGCCATCACCAACCTGGGCACCGACTGGCACCACGAGCGTTTCCTGCCCGGGGCGATCAGCTGCGAGCTGCCGGGCTGCTTCGCCATGACCGAGCTGGGCCACGGCTCCGACGTGAGCTCGATCGAGACCACGATCACCTGGCTTCCGGAGAGCGGGGAGTTCGAGGTGCACTCCCCCACACCGGGCGCCACCAAGGCCTACATCGGCAATGCGGCGCAGCACGGCCGAATGGCGGCCGTCTTCGGCCAGCTCTGGGTGGACGGCAGCTGCGAGGGCGTGCACACCATCCTGGTGCCGATCCGCGACGAGGCCGGCGAGCCACTGCCCGGCGTCACCCCGGGAGACCACGGCCACAAGGGCGGTCTGCTGGGCGTCGACAACGGCACCATCCGCTTCGACCACGTCCGCGTCCCGCGCGAGATGCTGCTGAACCGCTACGGCGGCGTCGACGAGAACGGTGTCTACACCTCGCCGATCAAGAACCAGAACGCCCGCTTCTTCACCATGCTGGGCACCCTGGTACGGGGCCGGATCTGCGTGGGTGGCGGGGCCGCCTCGGCCACCCGTCGCAGCCTGTCGATCGCCACCCGCTACGCCCTGCGCCGCACCCAGTTCCGCAAGCCAGGGCTGGGCGAGGAGATCACCCTGCTGGACTACCTCACCCACCAGCGCAAGCTGCTGCCGAACGTGGCCCGTGCCTATGGCTACGGCTTCGCCATGAACGAGGCGGCCCAGGCGTTGCAGCAGGTGATGGAGGCCAATGCCTCCGGCCAGCACGACGACCGCTCCTCGCGGGCCCTGGAAACTCGTGCGGCGGCGCTCAAGGCGGCCCAGACCCGGTGGGCCAATGACACCATCCAGGTCTGCCGCGAGGCCTGCGGCGGCGCCGGTTACATGAGCGCCAACCAGATGACGCTGAGCCGTCAGGATGCCGACATCTTCGCCACCTTCGAGGGTGACAACACCGTGCTGAACCAGCTGGTGGCCAAGGGCCTGCTGCTGGACTACAAGCGAAACTGGGGCGAGATGGACATGCGCGGCACCGCCCAGGCCACCGCCAAGATGGTGGGCAGCGCGGTGCTGGAGCGCACCGTGGCGCGCACCGTGCTGGAGCGGATCACCGCCACCGCCACCCGGCTCTCCGAGCCGGACCTGGTGGCCAGCCGCGGCTGGCACCTGGAGATGTTCGAGGAGCGCGAGCGTCACACCGTCGAGGGGCTGGCGCGTCGGATGCGCAATGCCGCCAAGCTGCCCAAGGAGGAGCAGTACGAGGCGATCAGCCTGGTGGGCGAGCACATGCTCTTCGCCGCCCGGGCGCACACCGAGCGGATCACGCTGGAGGCCTTCATCAACGGCATCGAGCAGACCAAGGACGCCAACAGCGCGGCCCTGCTGAACAAGGTCTGTGACCTGTTCGCACTCAGCTCCATCGAGCAGGACAAGGGCTGGTTCCTGGAGCACAACCGGCTCTCCCCCGCCCGCGCCAAGCTGGTCAGCGGCGGTGTGGACATCCTGTGCGGCGAGCTGCGCCCGCACGCGCTCTCCCTGGTGGAGGGCCTGGGCGTGCCGGAGGCCTGGCTGCGGGCCGACCTGCTGGAGATGGTCGATCCCGACGTCGACGAGCAGTGAGCCGCAGCCCGGTCTGACAGGCGGCTGGACCGCACGACGGGCCGTCCCCGAGGGGGGCGGCCCGTCGTCGTCGGGTCAGGGATCAGCCGCGCGGCTGGTCCTGGGCGACGAGCAGCTGGCGCAGGTCTCCGGCGAGTGCCTCGCGCTGCTGGGCGCTGAGCCCGGCCAGCAGCGACTCCTCGGCCTCCAGCAGGCTGGTCAGCGCGGCGTCCACCACCTGCTTGCCGTCGGCAGTCAGCACCACGCGCACCGAGCGGCCGTCGTTCGGGTCGGCGCGCCGCTGCACCAGCCCGCGGGCCACCAGCCGGTCGACGCGGTTGGTCATGGTGCCGGAGGTGACGTGGGTCTGCTTGAGCAGGGCGCCGGGGCTCATCGTGTAGGGCTCGCCGTCCTTGCGCAGCGCGGCCAGCACGTCGAACTCCCAGCCCTCCAGCTCGTGGCGGGCGTAGGCGGTGCGTCGGGCCTCGTCCAGGTGCAGCGCCAGGCGCAGGATGCGCGACCAGACGTGCATCGGCTCCACCGGCAGGTCGGGGCGCTCGCGGCGCCAGGCTCCCACCAGCTCGTCGACCTCGTCCTGGGCCTCGCTGCGGCCCCTCGGTTCGGTGCTCACAGCAGCCTCGCCCCCTGCGCCGGTCCGGTGGCGCGACGGGTGGCCGCCACCTGCTCCAGGCGGCCCAGCTCGGTGGCCAGGTCCATGGCCCGCGACTCGCTCTCGGCCAGGAAGGCGCAGGTGGGGCCGGAGCCGGAGACGATGGCGCCCAAGGCTCCTGCGGCGCGGCCGGCGGCCAGGGTCTCGGCCAGCTCGGGGCGCAGGTCCAGGGCGGGGGCCTCCAGGTTGTTGCGCAGCGCCTTGCCCAGCGCGAAGGGGTCGGCCTTGGCCAGCGCCTCGGCCACCTCCGCCGGCACCTCGGTGCCAGAACTCGCGCGGCCCTGTTCCAGCATCTCGTCGAAGCGGCCGAAGACCTGCGGGGTGCTCAGGCCGCCGTGGGCGAAGGCCAGCACCCAGTGGTAGATGCCACAGCTGAGCAGCGGGACCAGCTGGTCACCACGGCCGCGGCCGATGGCGTTGCCGCCCACCAGGCCGAAGGGCACGTCGGCGCCCAGCCGGGCGGCCAGGGCGTGCAGGTCGTCGGGGCCGGTGTCCAGGTCCCAGAGCACCGAGCAGGCCAGCAGCGCGCCGGCCGCGTCGGCGGAGCCACCGGCCATGCCGCCGGCCACCGGGATCTGCTTCTTGAGCTGCAGCCTGACCCCGAGCTCGGGGGTGCCGAACTCGGCGGCCAGCAGGCGGGCGGCGCGCACCGCCAGGTTGCTCTCGTCCACCGGCACGTCGGCGGAGGTCTCCCCGCTGACCTGCAGGGTCACCTCACCGGGCTCACCGGGAGCGGCGAGCACCTCGTCGTGCAGGCTCAGCGCATGGAAGACGGTGCCCAGCGGGTGGTAGCCGTCGGCACCCAGCGGGCCGACGCACAGTGCCAGGTTGACCTTCGCGGGCACGCGGACGCGCACCGGGGCATCCTCTGCAGGGCTCCACAAACGCGAGGGGTCGTCGCTCATCACGTCGCAGAACCTAGCCGACCAGTCGATCAGTCGGCCACTGGCCGCGCGACGAGCTGCTCCGCGATCCGCGCGAAGTCCTCGATCCGCAGCACCTCACCACGGGCCTGCGGGTCCACCCCGGCAGCCTGGAGCACCTCGGAGGCGGCGGCCGAGGAGCCGCACATGCCGGCCAGGGCCGCGCGCAGCATCTTGCGTCGCTGGGCGAAGGCGGCGTCCACGACGGCGAAGACCTGCTCGCGGGTGGCGGTGGTGGCCGGCGGCTCGCGTCGCACGATCTTGACCAGGCCGGAGTCCACATTGGGCACCGGCCAGAAGACCTTCGGCGGCACCGTGCCCACCCGGGTGGCCTCGGCGTACCAGGCCATCTTCACGCTGGGCACGCCGTAGATCTTGCTGCCGGGCTGGGCCACCAGCCGGTCGCAGACCTCCAGCTGCACCATCACCAGGCCGTGGCGCCAGGAGTCGAACATGGCCAGCAGGTGCAGCAGCACCGGCACCGAGACGTTGTAGGGCAGGTTGGCCACCAGGGCGGTGACCGGTTCGCCGGCGAGCTCGGTGACCTGCAGGGCGTCGCAGTGCACCACGGCCATCCGGTCGGCGGCCTCGGGCATCCGCTGGGCGACGGTGGCGGCCAGCTGCGGCGCCAGCTTCTCGTCGATCTCGATGGCGGTGACGGCGGCGCCGGTCTCCAGCAGGCCGAGGGTGAGCGAACCCAGGCCGGGGCCCACCTCCAGCACCACGTCGTCGGCGCCGATCCCGGAGAGCTGCACGATGCGTCGCACCGTGTTGGGGTCGATCACGAAGTTCTGGCCGCGCTGCTTGGTGGGGCGCAGGTCGAGCTGCTCGGCCAGGGAGCGGACCGAGCGGGGATCCAGCAGTCCGGTCTCAGGCATCGGCCGGCCCCCAGGCGCCACCGAAGGCCTCGAAGGTGTTTCGGCGCACCTGCTGGCACAGCTCGTCCAGGTCGGCCCCGAGCACCTCGGCCATGAAGCGCAGGGTGTGCGGCACCAGGTAGGGCGCGTTCGCCTTGCCGCGGGCCGGCACCGGCGTCAGGTAGGGGGCATCGGTCTCCACCAGCACCTTCTCCAGCGGGGTGACCTTCAGCGCCTCGGAGAGGTAGCCGGCGTTCTTGTAGGTGACCACGCCGGGGAAGCTGAGCCAGGCGTCGTGGTCCAGGCAGGCGCGGGCGAAGTCCGCGTCGCCGCTGAAGCAGTGCATCACGACGCGCTCGGGCAGCTGCTCGGCAGCCAGCACGCGCAGCAGGTCGTCGTGCGCCTCGCGGTGGTGGATCACCAGGCTGAGCCCGTGGCGCCGTGCCATCTCGATGTGGGCGACGAAGCTCTTCTCCTGCACGGCATGGGCATCGGGCTCGGTGGTGCGGTAGTGGTCCAGGCCGGTCTCACCAATGGCGCGCACGCCCTCGGCGGCGGCCAGCTCGTCGATGGCGGCCAGGTCCGCGTCCAGGTCGCTGCTGCGGGCGGCGTCGTTGGGGTGCATGGCGACGGCGGCCACCACCTGCTCGAAGCGCTGGGCCAGCTCGACGGCGATCCGGGAGGAGGCGACGTCGCAGCCCACCTCCACCACCCGGTCCACGCCGACGGCGGCCGCGGCGGCCAGGTTGGTCTCCACGTCCAGGCCGGAGTACTCGCGGGTGGAGTCCAGGTGGGTGTGGGAGTCCACCACCGGTGAGGGCAGCGGCTCGGGCAGGCCGGGCAGGTGCAGCTCGTCGAGCCGCTCTGCGATCGTCATCGGGTTCCCTTCGCGTCGAGGGCAGCCTGGTAGAGCTGCTTGCGGTTGGCGCCGGTGAGCTGGGCCACCTCGGCCACCGCCGCGGACAGTTTCTCACCCTGCGCGATGCGCTGCTGCACCAGCGCGAGGGCGTCGGTGGCATCGGTGGTCTGCTCGCGGCCCTGCACCACGACGCAGATCTCGCCGCGGGCCAGTTCCTCGGCACGCTCGGCCAGCTCGGCGAGGCTGCCGCGCGCCACCTGCTCGTGCGGCTTGGTGAGCTCGCGGCAGACCGCGGCCGGGCGGTCGGCACCCAGCTCCGCGGCGCAGTCGGTGAGGAAGTCGGCCAGCCGGTGCGGCGCCTCGAAGAAGACCATGGTGCGCGGCTCGGCGGCCAGCTCCGCCAACCGGCGTCGCCGCGGGCCCCCCTGGCGGGGCAGGAAACCCTCGAAGCAGAAGCGGTCCACCGGCAGCCCGCTGACCGCCAGCGCGGTGAGCACGGCGCTGGGCCCGGGCACACAGGTGACCTCCAGGCCCTGCTCCACGGCGGCCTGCACCAGCCGGTAGCCGGGATCGCTCACCGAGGGCATGCCGGCATCGGTGGCCACCACCACATTGCTGCCGGCCTCCAGCTCGGCCACCAGCTCGGGGGTGCGGGAGGCCTCGTTCTGGTCGAAGTAGCTGATGATCCGGCCGCGGCTGCGCACCCCCAGGCGTCGCAGCAGGGTGACGAGCCGACGGGTGTCCTCGGCGGCGATCACCTCGGCGCCGGCCAGCACCGCCTTGAGGTTGTCCGAGGCGTCCAGGCTGGAGCCGATCGGGGTGGCGGCCAGCACCACACGGCCCCGGCCGTCGGCCCCGGGCTCGAGCTGGCGCGCCCGCACCGGCGTGCCCTCCGTGGCCTCCTGCGCCCCGGTGTCGAGGGAGCTGTCCTCACTGTGCTGGTCCATGGGCTCCATTGTGGCCTGCCGGCAGGCGTCGGGGCCGCAGCGACGGCGTCGGGAGCGCGCGAGCGCCAGCACCTAGGATGTGCTCGTGATCGAGACCCGCGCCCATGCCATCGACAAGCTGAAGGACGCCCCGCCGCAGGACCGGCTGGTGGGATGGCTGGTCACGCTCGCGATCACCGCCTTCGCCTTCGCGATCCGCTGGGTGGACCTGCGCCGTCCCGGGAACCTGGTCTTCGACGAGACCTACTACCCCAAGGACGCCTGGACCATGCTGCACCTGGGCTACGAGGGCACCTGGCCCGAGACCCAGCCGGGCACCAAGACCAAGATCAACGACGCGATCGCGCAGGGGATCACCAACGGCTGGACCCCCGAGCCCTCCTTCGTGGTGCACCCGCCGCTGGGCAAGTGGCTGATCGCGCTGGGCGAGCACTTCTACGGCATGAACTCCTTCGGCTGGCGGGTCTCCTCGCTGGTGGCCGGCACCCTGCTGGTGATGGCCACCATCCGGCTGGCCCGTCGCCTCTCGCGCTCCACGCTGGTGGGCGGCATCGCCGGCCTGCTGCTGGCGCTGGACGGGCTGGCCTTCACGATGAGCCGGATCGGGCTGCTGGACATCTTCCAGGCCCTCTTCCTGGTCTGCGGCGTGGCCTGCGTGGCGGCCGACCGGGACTGGTTCCGCCACCGCCTGGCGGCCTATCTGGAGCACGCCGGCTGGGCGGACCTGGGTGGCAGCTTCGGGCCGGGCCTGGTGCTGCGCCCCTGGCGGATCGCGGCCGGCGTCTGCTTCGGCCTGGCCTGCGCGGTGAAGTGGAATTCCATGTTCGTGCTGGCCGCGATGGGCATCCTGTCGGTGGTCTGGGACCTGGGTGCGCGTCGGCTGGCCGGCGCCGGGCACCGCAGCCTCCTGTCGCTGCTGCGCGACGGCATCCCCGCCTTCGTGCAGCTGGTGGTGGTGGCCGTGCCGGTCTACCTGGCCAGCTGGACCGGCTGGCTGGTGACCCACGGCGGCTGGTCGCGCGACTGGGGCGCCAAGAATCCCGACGCCTGGACCACCCGCTTCCTGGGCAAGCCGCTGGCCTCGCTGTGGCACTACCACCAGGAGATCTACAACTTCCACACCGGCGACTCGATGATGAATGCCACCCACGTCTACGAGGCCAATCCCTGGGGTTGGCTGGTGATGGCGCGTCCGATCGGCATCGACGCGGTGAACGACATCAAGCCGGGCGTCGACGGCTGCCAGGCCGTCAACGACACCTGCCTGCGCGTCATCTCCGGCGCCGGCACCCCGGTGCTGTGGTGGATGGCGCTGGCGGCCCTGCTGGCAGGCCTGGTGGTGTGGATCGCCGGCCGTGACTGGCGCTTCGGGCTGCCCATCGTCGCCGCGATGAGCACCTACCTGCCGTGGTTCAACTACGACGACCGCCCGCTGTTCTTCTTCTACGCCATCTGCATCATCCCCTTCACCGTGACGGTGCTGGCGCTGTGGCTGGGCAAGCTGCTGGGTCCGGCCGACGGGCCAGACCGGCGACGCCGCGCCCTGCTGGTGGGCGGCGCGGTGGCGCTGGTGGCGGCCAACTTCTGCTTCATCTACCCGGTGCTCACCGACCAGATGATGACCCGCAAGGCCTGGCTGGCCCGGATGTGGTTCCGCTCCTGGATCTGAGCCGGATCCAGCTACTGGTTCCGGGGCGCATCCGAGCGCCTGGACCTGGCCCGCATCCCGCGGCAGGGCCCCTGACCGGGAGCGCCGGGAGCGCACCCTAGGATGACGCCGACGAAGGGAGAGCGGCGTGATCTGGAAGCTGCACAACGACGGGGTGCTGGAGCCGGGGGCCGTGGTGGCCCCCGACGAGCGCCTGAGCTGGGGCAAGACCGTCGGGCTGGGCGCCCAGCACGTGGTGGCCATGTTCGGAGCCACCTTCGTCTTCCCGCTGCTGATGGGGCTGAACCCGCAGCTCGCCGTGATGATGAGCGGCGTCGCCACCCTGCTCTTCCTGGCCATCACCCGCAACCGGGTGCCCTCCTACCTGGGCAGCTCGGCCTCCTTCGTGGGCGTGGCCACCACCATCTATGCCCACGGCGGCAATCCCTCCCACGTGAGCGGTGCCCTGCTCTTCGTCGGCCTGGCCCTGTTGCTGGTGGGCATCATCATCCACGTGGCCGGTGCCCGGGTGATCCACCGGGTGCTGCCGCCGGTGGTGACCGGTGCCGTGGTGATGCTGATCGGCTTCAACCTGGCGCCCGTGGTGGCCAAGACCTACTGGCCGCAGGACCAGTGGACCGCCCTGGTGGTGATGCTGGTGGTGGTCTTCCTGTCGGTGGGCCTGCGCGGCTTCCTGGGCCGGATCGCGATCTTCCTGTCGCTGCTGGTGGGCTATGCGCTGAGCGCGGTGCTGGACCGTCTCGCCGGCCCGGTGACCCGGCTGGTGGACGGCCAGCCCACCACCGCCTACCGCGTCGACTGGGGCAACGTGCGCACCGCCGACTGGTTCGGCCTGCCGCCGGTCAGTGACCTGGCCCACTGGAAGCTGGGCAGCGCCAGCAATGTGCTGGGCTTCCACGCCCCCAGTTTCAGCCTGGCCTTCGCCCTGCTGGCGCTGCCGGTGGTGATCGCGCTGATCGCCGAGAACACCGGCCACGTGAAGGCGGTGGCGGAGATGACCGGCACCAACCTGGACGACACCATGGGCCGCGCCATCGTCGCCGACGGCCTGACCTCGATGCTGGCCACCGGCGTCGGCGCCGGCCCCACCACCACCTATGCCGAGAACATCGGCGTGATGGCCTCCACCCGGGTCTACTCCACCGCCGCCTATGTGGTGGCGGCCGTGGTGGCCATCGGTTTCGGCTTCTCCCCCAAGTTCGGCGCGGTGATCTCCGCGACGCCCGGTGGCGTGCTGGGCGGCATCTGCGTGGTGCTCTACGGCATGATCGGCCTGCTCGGGGCCAAGATCTGGAAGGAGAACCGGGTGGACTTCGGCAACCCGGTGAACCTGGTGCCGGTGGCCGCGGGCATCATCATCGGCGTCGGCGACGTCAGCCTGAAGTTCAGCGAGGAGTTCACCCTGGGCGGCATCGCCTTCGGCACCCTGGCGACGGTTGTCCTGTGGCACGTGGCCCGCGCGATCGCGCCGCGCTACCTGTCCGACGCCGCCGGTGGCGCCAACCTGGTTCTGGACACCCCCGGCATGTACGTCGAGGAGGAGGCGGACCAGCCCTACGAGAAGTACCTGGACCGTGGCGCACGCGCCGAGCAGGGGCCGCACCGCGAGAGCTGACTGTGGGGACGCTGAGCGGCCCCGATCCGCAGGTGCTTGCCCACGGGCCGGCGGCGCGGGAGAGTTGAAGACAGCAGGAGGACCGGGCGGGGGCCCGGACCACGGCCCGGGGGCGGAACCACAGGTTTCGAGGGGACGTGCCACCTGCCACACGTGCCGAGCGCACCGGTTGGTCGGGGGACCACCGGATGATGCGCTCGGCACGATTCATGTCCGGGCGGGATTCCTGCCCCAGCGGTGCCCGCGTCTCGGCGGGCTTCATGTCCCGGGCAGGTCTCAGGTCCGCGCGCGGGTCACGCTCCCCCGCGGCGCAGCGCCAGCCGACCGAGCACGCCCACCAGCACCACTCCTGTCCCCCAGAGCACCGAGGACAGCGGCAGGGTGCAGACCAGCACCAGACAGAGCACCCCGCCGATCCCCTGCCACAGCCGCGGGTAGAGCCGGTCGCGGTCCTGGTGCCAGGCGCTGAGGTTGGCCACCAGGTAGTAGAGCAGGACGCCGAAGCTGGAGAAGCCGATTGCGCCGCGCAGGTCGGTGGTGAGCACCACCAGGGTGACGACGGTGGCCAGCACCGCCTCGGCCCGACGCGGCACCTGGTGGCGCGGGTCGATGACGGCGAGCGCCCGGGGCAGGTCGCCCTCGCGGGCCATCGCCAGGCTGGTGCGACCGATGCCTGCCACCAGACTGAGCAGTGAGCCGAGCGCCGCCGCGGCCGCGCCGAATCGCACCACCGGAAGCGCGCAGGCGTGCCCCGCGAGCCGGACGGCCTCGGCCAGCGGGGCGGGGCTGGCGGCCAGTCGCGCGGGGCCGAGCAGGTGGAGCAGCGTGGCGCCGACAGCCAGGTAGACCAGCAGCGCGATGCCCAGGGCGGTGATGATGGCGCGTGGGATGGTGCGACGCGGCTCCACCACCTCCTCTCCCATGGTGGCGATCCGGGCGTAGCCGGCGAAGGCGAAGAAGAGCAGGCCGGCGCCCTGCAGCACCCCCATCGGCCCGGGGCTGGTGGCCAGCGTCGGGGCCGGCGGGTGGGCGGCCTGGGAGCCCAGGCCGAGGACCACCACCAGGGCGAGGACGGCGATCACCACCACGGCGAGGATCCGGGCCAGCCGGGCGGTGCGGGTGATGCCGAACATGTTCACCACGGCCAGCAACCAGACGGCGGCCACCGCCATCGGCCGCGGCCAGCCCTCGGGGGCAGCGTAGTGGGCGAAGGTGAGTGCCATGACGGCGCAGGAGGCGGTCTTGCCCACCACGAAGCACCAGCCGGCGACGAAGCCGGGCCAGGGTCCCAGTTCCTCGCGTCCGTAGAAGTAGGTGCCGCCGCTGGTCGGGTAGCGGGCCGCGAGCTGGGCCGAGGAGGTGACATTGCACCAGGCCACCAGTGCCGCGATGGCCAGTGCGGCCAGCAGCCAGTGCCCCGCTGCCGCAGCGGCCGGCGCGAAGGCCGAGAAGACGCCCGCGCCCACCATGGACCCGAGCCCGATCATCACGGCGTCGCCGAGGCCGAGCCGTCGGGCGAGAGTGGGTTGGGCTGTGCTCACCGCCGCACGCTAGCCAGCCCCGGTGACGCGCAGGTGAACTGGCTGGGGCGTGGCTTCGGGTGTGGCTGGGCTCAGATCTCGGTCCGGCTGCCAGGCACCTCGCGCCCATTGCGCCCACCTCGCGCCCGCTTTGTGCACATCGCGCCTCGTGAACCCACCCCGTGCTCCTCCCGTCCACGTCGCGCACGAAAAGCAACCTTGCGCCTGGCATTACGCGCGCAACGTTGCTCACGAGGCGCAACGTGAACTGGGGAGCGTGAGGTCGTGAGGCTCCAATCGTCCTGCACGCCCGTCTCGATGCGGCACCCCGTGCGGGCACGGCAGGATGGGCGCATGACAGAGAATCCTGGCCTGACGGTCGGCGACGACGGCCGGGCCCGTCCGGTGTGGGCTGCCTCCGACGAGCTGATGCGCAGCTACTACGACACCGAGTGGGGCATGCCGGTGCGCGACGAGCGGGGGCTGTTCGAGCGGCTGAGCCTGGAGGCCTTCCAGTCGGGGCTGAGTTGGGCGACGATCCTGCGCAAGCGGGAGAACTTCCGTGCCGCCTTCTCCAACTTCGAGCCCGACGCGGTGGCGCTCTTCGACGAGCGCGACGTGGAGCGGTTGATGACCGATGCCAGGATCGTGCGCAATCGACGCAAGGTGGATGCCACCATCACCAATGCCCGCGCGACGGTGGCGCTGCGCGAGAAGGGCGGTCTGGTGGACTTCATCTGGGGCTTCAAGCCAGCCGCGACGCCGCAGCCTCGCGACTTCTCCGAGGTGCCCACCAGCTCGCCGGAGTCGGTGGCGCTGTCGAAGGCCTTGAAGAAGACCGGATTCGCGCACGTGGGACCCACCACGATGTTCGCGCTGATGGAGGCCGTCGGCATCGTAGACACCCACCTGCTGGGCTCCTGGCGCCGCGGCAGCTCCGGCGTCTGGGGGTAGTGCTCGGAGAAAATCGTCCCCAAAATGGGGGTCAGATTGGATTATCCCATCGGATCCTCGTTTTGGGGACGATTGTGCACACCACGTCGAGGATGAACGGGGATCACCCCAAACAGGTGAGAGTCAGACGCGACGTCGGGGGTTCTCAGGGATCCGGCGGCCCTGGCGTCGTGCGATGAGCGCGAGCACCATGCCGACCAGCGCGGCCGCAGCGCCGCCGGAGGCCAGTCCCTTGGCGATGACGGAGCTGTTGGTGATGGCCCACAGGGTGGCGGCCAGGAAGACCAGCATCCCGACCCGGAACAAGCCCATCCCGAGCACCATGCGACGGTCTGCCTGGGTGGGGGCCGCGGGCTGCTTGCTGATGGCCATGGTGTCCTCTCGTGTGGCTGCGCCGAGCCTATGCCCAAACCATGTCGGCGGGGACACTGCTCACCGGCGACCGAGCGAGCCGGATACCGCTGCACCGAGACACGCATCGACCTCAAGCGCTGACTCGGATGGGGCCGCGCCCCACACTCACCTGCCGCTGTCAGCGCCTCGCAGACCCCTTTCGGGAGGCAGACTATGAGCCGCGATTATGTCCAGTGCGGCCCGTCCTGGTGGATGTCGAAGGTGTCGAGGGCCTCGAGCCAGAACGCGGCGGTTGGTGTGAGTGGCTGAGCGGCAGGCATCTTTGGAGGGTCCTCTTGTGGCTTGATCATCAGTGGTTGCTGCCGATGGGTGCGGCACCCGGGAGGGGGGGGCTCCCGGGTGCCGCTGAGACTGGCTGCCGGCCAAGGGGGTGGTGGCCCACTGGCTGGCGTCGGTAGTGCTCGTTGACGGTGGTCAGCGAGCGAGCTGCACGTACGGGGCGACCACTGAGCCCTTGGTCCAGTCCATCACCTCGCTCTGCGACTCCTGGCCGGAGATGATGTCGAACGCGTTGGAGTCACGAGTGTCGGTATCACGGGACTCGATGGCGTCGGTCCAGTCTCCTGCGCCACCGCCACCGCGGTATGGCCCGACGAACGAGGGGCAGTTGACTCCGCGGGCGCAGTCGGCGCTGTAGATGGGTCGAATGTTGCCGATCCCTTCGCCGTCTTCGGCGTCGCTGAACATGGAGATCTGGTAGCCGGCGGTGCTGAGGTCCAGGCCGGTGAGAGCGCTGGCGGGGACGGAGGCGATGATCTTGCCGGTAGGAATCACGTCGAGGGTGATGTTCCCGATTTTCTGCAGATCGTCCCCGTACACGCCGCTGCCGAAGCGTGAGCTGTCGTAGCGGCCATCGGCCACGACGGCGTACCTCCAGGCGCCCTTGGCGGAGGTATTGGTACCGGGCAGCAACGGTGTGGCGATCGTGGACTGTCCGTTGGCGAGGTAGATGTTGAGACGCTGCGTGCTCATCCCGTTGCCACCCCAGGGGTTGTTGATCGGTCCGGCGGTGGAAGCGACGAACCGGACGGTATCCCCGTCGCGGTAGACCTCCAGACCGGTCAGGTCCAGGCTGCCGGCGTTGAACGCACCATCGGTGGGATAGGTGTAGCTGCCCGGGCCGTTGTCGTCACCGGCCGGGTCGCTGACCGCACCGACCTTGTCGCCGTAGGCGGTGATGGTGCGACGGTCGACAGCCATGACACCGTTCCTGCCAATCGCCGTGATCACAATGCGGTTGGACACGTTCGGCAAGGTGACGGTCGTGCTGAAGCCGCCCCGGCGCACGGGCACGTTCGTCTCGGTGCCGTTGACCCGGATGGTCACCTTGGCGGCGTCGGTGATGCCGCTGAAGGTGACGGTGCGGGCGGCGGCAATGGAGCCGTCCGCGGGTCCGTTGATGGTCAGGCTGGGGGCGCGGCCGGTGGGTTGGCCGTCGTAGGTGGCGTTCCAGCTGTCCCAGGTATCGCCGTCGAAGTCGAGCCGGCCGAGCTCGTCACTGGCCCAGTTGTTCTCGGCCTTGGCGATCGGGGTGCCGCCCACGGTGTAGTTGTGGAGACGGAGGCCGTTGCCGTCGGTGACCTCGTTGCCGATGGTCACCTTGGTGCCGTTGCGGTCGGTGTACCGCTTGAGCTTGTTGGCCTGAGCGGTGAGGTCGAGGTCGTTCCACTCATCGATCGCGAGACCGTTGATGTTGATGTTCTCGGTGTTCGACAGCGCGTACACGCGGATCGCGCAGTTCACCGCCCCCTCGACCCGGGTGTCGGTGAAGGTCATGTTCTTCACCGTGGTGGCCGGATCGGCCCGGTCGGTGGCGCCCATGTCTTCGTAGTGGGAGGAGGAGTTGAACACGCAGGTGTTGTACTTGACGTCCTTCCAGTACATCCGGTTGTGGATGACGTCGGTGTTGGTCACGGTCACGCCGTCGATGTCCCGGGGAACCCAGCCCCACTGCACGACCGGGCCGTTCTCGTTCTTCCAGATCACGGTGTTCTTGATGGCGACCCGGTTGTGGTAGATCTTCAGGACGTCGTCGTTGGCGTGGAAGAACGTGTTCTCCATCTGGCCGTCGTCGTAGAGCTCGATGCCGTCGGTCTGCCAGTACCAGCTGCCGACCTGCTTGTAGTTGGCGACCTGCATCTTGAAGTTCTCGACGCCGATCTCCGTGCCGGCTGCGTCGTGGGCGTAGGTGACGAAGGAGTGGTAGGGCGGCTCGTTGACGGTGACGCCATCCACCTGCAGGGTCTGACCCTTGTTGGAGGACTCGAACTGCAGCATCTTCACGCAGGTGACGTGGCAGTTCTCGTTGACGTTGTGGTTGTAGCCGTTGGTGGTGTCGGCCTCGTAGACGTACTGCTCACCGGACAGCACGCCGAGGCCGGTGACCTTGTACGCGCTCTGGGTGTCATGGAGGAACCGGAAGGCGCCTTTCACATAGGCGCCGGGTGCGAGATAGACCCACTTGACGTTCGCCGGGAGGACGGCGTGGTAGTCCGCACCCATGTAGTAGGTGCCGGGGGCGAAGTAGACGATCTCCTCGCTGATGTTGTTGAGGTTGTTCACCAAGCCGGGCTTGGGCCGGTAGATGGTCCCCGACTTCGTGGTGGGGATCAGCTGCTTGGCCTGCTTCGCCGTGGGCTTCGGATTGGCGAAGACCAGCATCGAGTTCTTCGGCTCGGTGCTGACGGCGCGGTTGCCCGCCTTCTCGGTGGTGAGGGTGCCGCTGCCGCCGGTGAGGTCGTTGTAGGCGGTGGTCTGCTGCGGGTCGAACTCGACCGAGAAGCGGTACCCGTCCTTGTTGTAAGGCACTTTGACGGCGATGGTGCTGCTGTCGACCAGACGCTTCTTCAGGCCCAGGTCGGTGGGACGGACCGTGACCTGGTCGACGGAGGTGATCTTCTGGCCGGTCTTCAAGGTGACATTGACCCAGACATCGGCGGCGTACTCGAAGCTCGACCAGCTCATCGTGTAGCCGGCCTTCGAGGTGTACTCGGCCCCGTCGTCCTCGGTGTAGCCGATCTTGTCCTTGCCGCCCCGGGGCACGCTCATGTAGACGAACGACGGATAGGCGGTCTTCCGGCCCTTGGCAGGGGTCACCGAGGCGTCGTAAAACTGCGATCGGCGGACCTGGTCACCAGCAACGGGCGCCGACGTGGCGACCGCGTTCGCGTGGGTCCACGTGGTCAGTGTGTCTGTGTTCGCCGGAGCAGCGGCAACCACGGAGCCAGACGCAGGGGGATCGGCCGGGGGCTTCGCCTGAGCTGTGCCGGGCGGGCCGAGCAGGGACGCGACGACCGCGGCCGCGCCCATCACCGCCAGCACCCGTTTCGAACGTTGTGACGCTGACATGCAGCACCTCCATGTGCAGAAAATGATGACGTAAGTTTCATTGCAGAACTAGATAACTGTCAAGAGGGGGCTTCCGCCGAGCCTACGCATGCTGTAGGTTCTGAAACAGAACTTTGAGCAACACGGGGGTATTGCGATGGAAGTCTCGCCACGTCTCATGTGGGACCATCTGGGAATGACGAGTGCGCTGACCCCCTGGGATCGGCGCACCGATACTGAGCAGACCATCGCGTTGGAAGTGCTGCTCCACGGTCCGTTGGCCCGGAGCGCGTTGGCTCGACGCCTGGGCTTGTCTCCGGCGTCACTGACCCGACTGGTCGGGCCGCTCGTGGACGGTGGTCTGCTGGAAGAGACCAGCGACGCGGGTACCGGCCCATCCGGGCGGCCCATTCGTCCCTTGCAGGTGGTGGCGGACGCGGGTCACTTCCTCGGCGTTCGGTTGACCCCGGACGCGGCTCATGCGGTGATCACCAACCTACGCGCCGAAGTCTTGACCTCAGCCCAAGCGCCGATCAACGACACCAGCCCTTACGGCGTCGTCAATGTCATCACCGATCTGGTCGAGCGACTCCGTTCCGAGCAGGGTGTGGTGCCGAACCGCCTGGGAATCAGTCTCGGCGGCATGGTCGAGGCGCACACCACAGTCCGCTCGTCGCCGTTCTTCGCCTGGAATGGCCCCACCGACCTCGCCACCATGGTGCGTAAGACCACCGGCATACCCACCGTTGTGGACAACGACGTGATGGCCCTCACCCGCGCCCAGTCCTGGTTCGGCTACGGCCGTGGCCTGGACCGGTTCGCCGTCATCACCCTTGGCGTCGGAGCAGGCCTAGGACTGGTCATCCACGGCGAACTTGTCGAAAGCCCCGACAGCGGCCTCGGACTGATCGGACACTTCCCCCTCGACGCCACCGGACCGCTCTGCCCACTCGGCCACCAAGGATGCGCCCAAGCCATGCTGTCCGATGAAGCCGTCGCCACTCGCACCAGCGTCGCCCTGCGTCGCCACGTCACCTACGACGAAGCCCTCGACTTGTCAGCTCAAGGTCAGCCCGCCGCCAAGGCCGTGGTGGACCAAGCCGCCAGAGCGCTTGGGCGGCTCGTTGCCGCCGTCGCCAACCTCACCGCCTGTTACCGCATGATCATCACCGGAGAAGGCGCCCGCCTCGCCGAAGCTGCCGGCGCAGCCATGCAGCAACAGATTGCCGTCGACCGGGACCCGGCCGCAGCGCCCCTTCACCTGCAGACCCCGCATCTGACCGTCGACGACTGGGCCCAAGGGCCCGCTGTCCTCGCCATCCAAACTCTCGTCCGCCCCAGCAGCAGGTAACTGCACCACCTCACTGCCACACGCGCACCGCCGGTCGACCCATCCCACATCCTGACAGGAGCAACACGGTGGCGCAGGAAAACCCCCGATGCAATTCGTTCTGTATTACTGACGATAATCAAACAAATCGCCAGTGATAACCGGTTGAGCCGCCACCGTGTTTGCGAGCGGCACGGTGACGATGCCGACCTGTGCCGCGGGGGAGGACGCCCTGGCGCCGAGAACCGGACCTATTCCTCAGAAGGTGGCTTATCGGGCATGCATACTCGCTTGCCGGAGGCTAGCGGACTATCTCGGTGTCTTTGACAACCAGCGTTACCTCTTCGACGGCCATCGTGCCAATCTCCGGATTGGGCACATCCCTGTCAGGTTCGTGTGACGCCGCGCGTCTTGCAACGACCGGTTGTGAGACGGAACGGGAGACGCGGCAGCACCCTTGCACCTTCCGCCCGTAGAAGGGCGGTGCCGCGGATCGATCCCGCGGCACCGCCGGATGAACTCTAAACCTGGGTCAGGGTGTTGGCCACGGAGATGGCCGTGGTTATCAGGGCCATGATGATCCCGCCAAGGTAAGGGTTTCGCGTCCTACGGAACAGCATGCGATCCAGCACCGCCGCGGCCGGGAAGTAGACCAGCAGCGGGAGCAGCCAGATGCCGACAATGTTGGACACCGGCGGGTTGAGCACGCTCTCGGTGAAGGTCTTTCCTGTGGTGAAGAAGTACGTGTACTGCACCAGCACCATGATGAGCGCCCCGAGGACGTTGAAGAGCGCGAGGACCGCGGTGTTGATCCACTCCCGCCTGCCCATACCGGCTCTTCGCCGTTCCGGTAGGGATCAGGTGATCAGTCCGCCGGCGGCGAGGAGCATGCGGAGGCGGTAGTTGTCGCGGTTTCGGTAGCCGCGGGCGAGGCGCCGGTGCAGCTCGATGATGCCGTTGACGGCCTCGGTGCCGCCGTTGTTCGCGCGGTCGGTGTCGAAGTAGGCCAAGAACGCCTGCCGCCAGCGGCGCAGGGTGCGTCCCAGGCGGGCGACCTCGGGGATCGGGCAGGTGTGGAACGCGTCCAGGATCTTCTCGGCGCGGCGGCGGCCCTTGGTCGTGTCCTTCGCGCGGTAGGCGGCTCGGAGGTCTTGGGCGCAGCGCCAGGCGACGTAGACCTCCTCGTGGGCGGGATCGGCCAAGACCGCGGTCTCGAGGCGGGCGAGCTGGCGGTCGGTGAGGTTCTCGGCGCCGGCGCGCAGGATGGTCTGGATTCCGAACAGGGGGTCGCCCTTGCGGCCGCGGTGCCCGGTGGTGTCCTGCTGGACTCGGCGGCGTACCTCGTCGACGACCTGCGTGCCGAGCTTGACGACGTGGAACGCGTCCAGGACGGCTGTGGCGTCGGCGAGCTCGGCGTCGATCGCGGACTTGTAGCCACCGAACGGGTCCAGGGCAGCGACCTCGATCCGCGCGCGGAAGTCGACGCCGCGGTCGAGCAGCCAGTCGGTGTAGGCCTTCTTCGAGCGGCCGGGCACCAGGTCCAGGAGCCGGGCGTGCACGCGTCCGGCCTGGTCACGGGTCAGGTCGACCATCCCGGTCAACTCCTTCGGGCCGCGCTCACGCGCGTCGCCGTGGTGCCAGATGTGCTCATCGACCCCCAGAGACGTCACACCGGCGAACCTGGTCGGGTCACCGGCCAGACATTCGAGCTCGGGCTGGACCGCGCGCCACAGCGTCGCCCAGCCGACCCCCAACCGGCGGGTGAGCCCAGCGATCGTGGCGTGCTCGCGGCGCAGCTGCCCGACCGCCCACCTCACCGCGCGGCGGGTCAGGACGCCGCGAGCGGCGACCAGGGTCGGGACCTGCTCGGCGAACGTCCCCCGCGGGCACTCGACCTCGCCGCAGCGCCAACGTCGTTGCCGCCAGACGATCTGGACCCTAACGTCGCCGTGCGGCACGTCGCGCAGCACCCGCACCCGCCGGCCGCGGCTGAGCGCGACGACCCCGCAGTCCGGGCAGCCCGCCAGCTGCCAGGGCGTCGAGACCGTCACCCGCATGGTGATCGGGTCGCGATCAACCCGCTCGACTCGAACGCCATCGAGCCCGAACAGAAGATCGCAGCGAGCGCAGGGATCGGTGGTCGTGCGCGCGTCGGCGCACCCAGTAGCGTGAGACACGTCGAGGTCCTCGAGAACGAATCGGGCAGCTTGGTCGCTCCTGATCCTCGGGGACCTCGACCCCTACCCGCCGCTCAACCCGCCGAACCCCTCACTCCCCACCGCAACGGCGAAGAGCCCCCATACCCACGAAGTTGAAACTGTTGATCGCTACGAAGTTCACGACATAGAACAGCAGCAGGAAGGGCAAGTAGGTGAGCATGATCGGGAGCTTGTCGGGGCCGAATGCCTTGATCGTGACGACCCAGAGCCGGAAGTCGACGTGGAACAGCCAGGTGGAGACGAACACCCACAGGAAGCTCGTCACCACGACGATGAGCGCGAGTAGCACCGTCTTGCCGAGCTTGGCGGGGCTGATGATGACACCGCGCTCCGACAACGAAATACCCGAGCGGCGGCCGAACGCGAGCCATGAGATGACCAGCAGCGCGAGCGAGAACAGGCCCGTCGCGGCGGCCCACGTCCCGATGTAGAAGGTGGGCGCCTGGACGAGCCAGCGCGGCCGCACCCGCATCGCCCACGAGAACAGTGACAGATAGGTCCAGATCGAGAAGACGACACCGAGAGCCAGGGCGGCCCAGTACCAGGCCTTGGCCGCACCCGTCGGTGCGGGCATCGCTCTGACCTCGCTCGTGGCGCGGACACTGCCGAAGAAGCGGGTCTGCAGCAGCCCCACCGTTAGTGAGTAGAGGGAGATCGCGAACCCGATCAGGCCAAGGAAGGCCTCCTGCTCCATGGCCCGGGTCGTCGGCGGTCTTGGTGGAGGGAGATGGGTAAGGTCGTGCGGCATGGAACAGCTTGACGCGGTCGTGATCACTGCTTCAAACCGGGCCGCTGCCGGGGTCTATGAGGATCGGTCCGGTCCTGTCGTCGCGGCTGCGCTCGAGGAGCTGGGTTTCCTGGTGTCGAGGGTGGTGGTCGGTGACGGGGCGCCGGTGGGGGCGGCGTTGTCGCAGGCGGTCGCGCAGGGGGTGGCGGTGGTGGTCACCACCGGCGGGACGGGGTTGAGCCCCCAGGACTTGACGCCGGAGGTGACCGAGCCGTTGTTGGATCGTCACCTGCCTCACCTGGCGGCGCAGATCGCGATGGAGGGCGTCCGCAACGGGGTGGCGTCGTCGGTGTTGTCGCGTGGTGTGGCGGGCGTGGCGGGCTCGACGCTGGTGGTGAACCTGCCCGGGTCCCCGGGCGGCGCGCGGGACGGGATGCGGGTGTTGGGTCCGCTGCTGCGGCACGCGGTGGAGCAGGTACGTGGCGTGGACCATCCCCGCGGGGCGTGACCGTCGCCGGCCACACCCCGCGGGCAGGTAGGTCAGGCCGGGTCGGCGACGATGACGGTACCGGTGGTGCCGGCCAGGGCATCGGCGATGGTGTCCAGGGCGGTGATGATCGACGTGGTACCGCCGGCGCGGACGAAGCGCAGCGCGGCTTCCACCTTGGGGGCCATAGACCCTGAGGCGAAGTGCCCCTCGGCTGCGAGGTGTTCCATCTCGGTGATGGTCACGCGCTCCACGTTGCGCGCCTGCTGGGTTCCGTAGCCGATGACGGCATAGGAGACGTCGGTGGCGATGACCAGGGCATCAACGTCGAGCTGGTGGGCGAGCATCGCCGCCGTGAGGTCCTTGTCGATCACCGCTTCCACCCCGGCAAGGGTGCCGTCGGCGAGGCGGGTGACCGGAATCCCGCCACCGCCGCCGGCGACGACGACGAAACCGGCCTCGACCAAGGTGCGGATGGCGCGCCAGTCGGCGACCTCAACGGGTTGGGGTGAGGCGACAACACGACGCCACCCCTTCTCCCCCCGGTCCTGCCAGTTCTGGCCCAGGTCGATGAGCGGCTGGGCCTGGTCTGCGGGCAGGAAGCGGCCGACCGGTTTGGAGGGTTCGGCGAAGGCCGGGTCGTCGGCGTCGACGAGGGTGCGGGTGACGATCGCCGCCGTGGGACGGTCGATGCCGCGCCGCTGCAGCGACCCCTCGAGGGCGTTGAGGACGGTGAACCCGATCGTTCCCTGGGTCTGCGCGCCGCACCAGTCCAGGGAGACGGGGGGGACGGTCTGGGCGGCCAGCTCGTTCTTGACCAGGAGATTGCCGACCTGGGGGCCGTTGCCGTGGGTGAGGATGACGTCGTGGCCCTGTGCGATGAGATCCGCAACGGTCTCCATCGCCTGCTCGATGGCGCGGCGTTGGTCCTCGGGGCGGGCGGATCCGTCGGGCGCGGTCATGGCGTTCCCGCCGAGCGCGATCAGCAACTTCATGTCACTGCCCTTCCATCTCGTCGAGCCATGCCCGGACGGTGTCGTTGTGTTGCCCCAGCGCCGGCGGGGCGGTGTGGGTCATCCGCCCCCCGGCGTGGGCGTTGTTGTCGAAGCGGACCGGGGGGCCGGCCAGTTCAATGGCCCCGAGCTCGGGATGGGCGACCTCGATCACCAGACCTTGGGAGCGGGTCTGTTCCCAGGAGTAGACCTCGTCGATGGTGCGGACCTTCCCGGCTGCGATCCCGGCGTCTTCGAGCTGTACGAGCAGATCGAGTGCGGGAATGCGGGAGCAGGCGGCGTTGACCGTGTCGATGACCAGGTCCCGGTTCTGGACCCGCTCGAGGTTGGTCGCCATGCCGTCGGCGGCCGGGTCGATCCCCAGCAGGCCGCACAACCGGCGCCACTGGTCTTGGGAACCGCACGCGATCTGCACCGGCCCGTCGGCGGCCTGGAACAGGCCGTAGGGGGCGATGGAGGGATGGTGGTTCCCAGCGCCGCGACGCACGACCCCACCGACCAGCCAGTCGGCGCCCTGGAAGGCATGGATGCCGACCAGCGCGGACAGCAGGGAGGCCCGCACGACGCGGCCGCGGCCGGTGCGCTCCCGCTCGTACAAGGCGGTGACCGCGCCGAAGGCTCCGTACATGCCGGCAGACAGGTCACCGATGGGGGTTCCCACCTTGGTGGGTGCGTCGGCGTCGGGGCCAGTGATGGACATGATCCCGGCCTCGCCCTGACCGATCTGGTCGTAGCCGCGGCGCAGCCCTTCGGGTCCGTCGTGGCCGAAGCCGGTCAGGGACAGCACTACCAGGCGGGGGTTGGCCTCGTGGAGGGTGTCGGTGGACAGTCCGGCCCCGTCGAGCCATCCGGGGCGGAAGTTCTCGATGAGCACGTCGGCGTGACGGACCAGCCGCAGCAACAGCTGCTTGTCCTCGGCGTTGCCCAGGTCGAGCTCGAGGGATTCCTTGTTGCGGTTGCAGGACAGGTAGTAGGTGGAGATGTCCTGGTTGGGGCCGACGAACGGCGGGCCCCAGGAGCGGGTGTCGTCGCCGCGGCCCGGCATTTCGACCTTGATGACGCGGGCACCCATGTCGGCGAGCATCATGGCGGCGTGGGGGCCGGCGAGGGCACGGCTGAGGTCGAGGACGACGACGCCCTCGAGAGGCATGGATGTTTCGTCGGTCACGGGGTGTCCTTCTGTGGTGAGTCGGTGAGGGCTTGCGCCCATGTCCGCGGCGCCCTGCCCAGCAGCTGGGTCACGGTGCCCGGATGTCCGGAGAAGCCGTGGCGGTCGTAGTAGGCGAACATGGCCCGCAGCTCCGGGGAGGCGTGGGGTGGGACGGGAACCTGTCGCGCCGTGATGGGGCGGTCGAGGACGTGGCTGGCGGTGGTGGCGAGGTCGTGGACCGTGTGGCGTTCGGGTCCGGCGAGCTCGCAGGTGGCGTGGCTGAGGTCGTTGCTGGTCAGTGCCTGGACGGCGACCTGCGCCACGTCGTGGAGGTCGACATTGGTGAAGGTGCGGGTGGGGTCGTAGGGGACCTCGAGGTGGTGTGCGCTGATGTGACGCAGCAGGTTCTGGTGGTAGGCGGCCGGTTGGAGGATGGTCCAGTCGAGCCCGCTGCGGCGCACGTGGTCCTCCGCGGTGGCCTTGCGCAGGTGGTGGGGCATCGCCTCGCAATGCGGGTGCATCACCGAGTGGTACACGACGCGACCCACCCCGTGCCGGGAGGCGGCGCACAGGACGTGGTCGACCCACTCCACCTCTTGGGCGAACAGGTTCGGCGCCATCAGATAGACCGCCGCCGCCCCGTCGAGGGCTGGGTCGAGTCCCGCTCCGGTGAGCGGGTCCACGACGAACAGTTCCTCATCTGCTGCGGGAGTTCTGCTGAGAGGGCGTACCGACACGTGGTGACGCGCCAGAAGAGCTCTGACCGTCTGGCCGGTCTGCCCGGTGGCGCCGGTGACCACGACAGGGGCGGCGGATTCGCTCATGGACTCTCCCGAGGATGCTCAGATGGGTGGTGCACCGAGCTCTGGTTGATCGGTGCACCACCGCGCGCCACCTGTTACAGCCAGTCGCAGGCGGGTGCGCCCTGGTTGTTGGGGTCGAGCTTCGCGAAGCCGGGGCCCCGGTCGAAGAACGCCTCCCCGCCGGTGCGGTCCGCGCGCATCTGGTCACGCAGTGCCTGCGAGGCGGCCTCGTCGATGACCGGTTCCTCCTTGGTGCCGCTGGCCACGATGCCGTAATCGCGGCGCGCGCCCTCGAAAGACACCTTCCCCCACGACAGGTCCCGCAGCACCTCGTCGATGGGACGCTCCAGGGGGTCTCCCCAGCCGCCGCCGCCGGTGGTGCGGATCCGCACCACTTCACCGGCCTTGATGGTCTCGGCGTCGGCGAGCGCGTCGATCTCGCGCTCGTTGGGACCGCCGGGATCGATGGTGACCTGGAAGGGGGTTCCGGCCTTGCCGCCCTTGACACCCCAGCACGCCAGGATCGAGCGGTCGGCGATGGACATGAAGTGCGCGTCCTTCAGCATGCGGATGTGCTTCTCGTAGCCCAGTCCGCCGCGGTAGCGGCCCGCGCCGCCGGAGTCCATGGCCAGGCCGAGGCGCTCCACCAGGAACGGGAAGCGGCCCTCGGTGAACTCGGTCGGCAGGTTCCGCGAGTCGGGGACGACGTGGATGGTGTCCTCCCCGTCGGCGTAGTAGCGGCCACCCGACCCGCCGCCGAGCACCTCACGCATCAGGTAGTCGTTGCCGTCGCGGTCCTTGCCGTAGACCCCGGTGTAGCGGATGGTCTCCTGGTCGGCGGGCATGCGCCCGTCGACGGCCTTGGCGACCACACCGGACAGCACACCGAGCAGGCGCAGGATCACGAAGGTGCGCGCGTTGGTGGGGCCGGGGTAGATCGGGGTGAGCAGCGTGCCCTTCTCCGGGAACCGCATTTCGATGAGGGGGACGATCCCCTCGTTCACGTCGAGCTCCGCCATGCGCTCCGGGGTGTCGGCCAGGTTGCGCAGGATGGGCGCCAGCCACTTCTTGAGGAAGTTGCCGCCCACGTAGTCGCCGCAATGGTTGATCGGACCCGCAGCCTGGGCCGCGGTACCGGTGAAGTCGAGGATCAACTTCGGGCCGTTGCCCGGCCCCCCGGTGGAGGTCTTGGTCAAGGTGATGCGCTGGGTGTGCAGCTGCGGCTCGCTGACGCCGTCGTGCTCGGCGTAGTCCTCCCACACGTACTGCCCGTCGGGGATCTTGGCGAGGATCTCGCGGCGGTAGATCTCGGTCGTGTTGTCCAGGATCGTGTCGAAGGCTGCCTCGACGGTGTCGTGTCCGTAGCGGGCGAACAGTTCTGCCAGGCGGCGGGCGCCCATGAGGCAGGCGGAGCACTCCGCGTCCAGGTCAGCGGCCAGCGAGTCAGGCATGCGGGAGTTGCGGGTCATGATCCGCAGCGCGGCCCGGTTCGGTTCCCCGGCGTCCCACAGCTTGATGGGGGGCACCGACAGGCCCTCCTCGTGGACGCTGGTGGCTCCCGAGGGCATGGATCCGGGGCAGGCGCCGCCGATGTCGTCGTGGTGGCCGAAGGCCTGCACGAAGCAGACGACCTTGCCCTCGTGGAAGACGGGGACCGTGACGCACAGGTCGGGGAGGTGGCCGATGCCGCCCTCGGACTCGTAGACGTCGTTGTGGAAGAACACGTCGCCTTCACGCATCGTCTCGAGGGGGAAGTCCCTCACGATGGGGTGCACCAGGGCGGAGTAGGAACGGCCGGTCAGCTTGCGGAGCTGGCGGTCGTGGATGCCGGCGCGGAAGTCGTGGGCGTCACGGATCATCGGGGAGCGCGAGGTGCGGGCGATGGCGGTCTCGACCTCCATCTCGACGCTGGCAAGGGTTCCCTGGACGATCTCGACGACGATCGGGTCGACGTGGGTGCCCTCCGGAGTCAGCCTGTTGCCGTGCTCGTAGGAGGTGGGCAGGCCGGCGGGATTGATGGGCTTGGCTGCGATGTAGGCCTCGAGGGCCTCGCCCTGCAGGGGGGTCATCGACAGCATCGAGCCCGAGTCCTGTGCAGTCGTGGTGGTCTGGCTCACTTCGAACCCTCCTTCTTGATGATGAGATTTCCGTGGTCATCGACCCGCAGGGTGAAGCCCGGATGGAGTGGCACGGTCGAGCCGAACTCCTCGATGATCGCGGGGCCGGTGATCTGGTCCCCGGAGCGCAGGTCGGCGCGCCAGTAGACAGGGGTCGCGACCCGTCCTTCATCCGCGTCGAAGGACACATCGCGGGTGCTGCGGAGCGCCCGTTCCTCCAGCGGTGCGGCGCCGTCGGCGCTCTCGATCGGCTTGAGCTCGGGCCGGGTGATGGGGCCGATGCCGGAGACACGCAGGTTGACCCACTCGACCTGCTGGGACTCGTCCCCGCGGAAGTCGTAGCCGTACAGGGAGCGGTGCTCGGCGTGGAACGTCTCGGCGGCCTGGTCAGCCCACTCCTGGGTGATCTCCCCCTCCGGGGTGTTGACCCGCACCTCGAAGGCCTGGCCGAGGTAGCGCATGTCGACGGTGCGCTGGAAGCGGTGCGCCTCGGCGGGGAATCCTTCTCCGGTGAGCGCCTCGGCGGCGCTCTGCTTCAGGTCGTCGAAGATGCCTGCCACGGCCTCGAGGTTGAGGCCGTTGTGGCGGGCCACGTGGGTCTGGACGTAGTCGTTCTTCACGTCGACGGTGAGCAGTCCGAAGGCGGACACGTTGCCCGGGTTCTGCGGGACGACGACGCCGGCCAGGTCGAGGATGTCGACCAGACGACAGGCCAGCAGGGATCCGGATCCGCCGAAGGTGGCCAGCATGAAGTCGCGGACGTCCAGGCCGCGCTTGACCGAGATCTGCCGCAGGGCGTTGGCCTGGTTCCAGGCCGAGATCTCAAGGATGCCGATGGCACACTGCTCTGGGCTGAGGTTGAGTCGCTGGGCCAGGTCCTCGATGCCGCGGCGGGCGGCGTCGGCGTCGAGGGGAATCTCGCCGCCGAGCAGGTGCGCGGGGATGCGGCCGAGCATGACGTGGGCGTCGGTGATGGTGGGCTGCTGGCCACCCTTGCCGTAGCACAGGGGGCCCGGGTCGGCACCGGCGGAGTGGGGGCCGACCTTCAGCTGCCCCTCCGGGGTGGTCCACGCGATCGACCCGCCGCCCGCGCCGACGGTGACAACGTCGATCATGGGGATCTTGGAGGGGTATGCGCCGACGGACCCTTCGGTGGTGAGGGCCGGTTCACCGTTCATGACGACGGTCACGTCAGTGGATGTGCCGCCGCCGTCGCAGGTGAGGACCTTGTCGAAGCCGGCCTTCTGGGCGATGAGGCCCGCGCCCAGCGCGCCGGCGGCGGGGCCGGACAAGACGGTGGTGATGGGCTGGTTGACGACCTCATCGGCCGACAGGACACCGCCGTTGGACTTCATGATGTAGAACGGGATCCGGTCCCGGTCGCTGGTGCCGACGCCGGTGAACGCGTCGAGGCGTTCGTGGATGTTGGTGACGTAGCGCGACACCTTCGGCTTCACCGCGGCGTCGACCAGCGTGGTCATGGACCGCTCGTACTCGCGGTACTCGCGCAGCACCTCGCTGCTGAGGGAGACCACCGCGTCGGGGTGTTCCTCGCGCAGGATCTGGCGCATGCGCTGCTCGTGGTCGGGGTTGGCGTAGGCGTGCAGGAAGTTGACGCCGATGGTCATGATGCCCTTCTCGGCGAACCAGCGGGCCGTGGCGCGGGCGCCGTCCTCGTCGAAGGGGCGCACCTCCTTGCCCTCGAAGTCGAGTCGACCGCCGACGGTCTTGACCAGGTGCGCGGGCACGATGCGGTCGGGCTTGACCCAGAAGTAGGAGTTGCCGTAGCCATCGGGCACGGCCTGGCGGGCGATCTCGAGGACGAACTCGTAGCCCTCGGTGGTGATGAAGCCGAGCTCGTCGACCTTGCCCTCGAGGAGCTGGTTGGTGGCAACCGTGGTGCCGTGGCACACGGCGGTCACGTCCTCACCGGTTGCGCCCAGGATCTCCAGGACCCTTTCGACGCCGGCGATGAAGCCGTCGGCGGGGTTGCTGGGGGTCGACGGCGTCTTCGTCGTCGTGAGCGTGCCGGATTCTTCATCGAAGGCGACGACGTCTGTGAACGTGCCGCCAGTGTCGATGCCGATCCGAATGCTTCGAGTGGCCATGGGCGTCCTTTTCGGTTGGGGCTTAGGGATGATTCAATCCGCCCACCCGGCCCCCATCCTCGGCAACATGTGCCAAAGAAAGGGGCGGGCGCTGGCAGGGTGCGCCATGGTTGGCGCGTGGGGTGCCGCCCCCCGACGAGGCGGCTATGCCCCGTGGGGGAAGGTTGTCGCCGCGGGGGCGATCAACGTATCGCTGTGGCGGGCGATGAGGGTGAGGTTGCGGTCGCGGAGGTGATCGAACCCCTGGGCGATGTTGCTGCCCGGTGTGAGGCTGGCGAGGGCCTGGTCGGGTTCGAGGCGGGCACTCACCCAACCCTCATGGGAGGCGGCCTTGGCCAGCGTGTGCGCGATCGGGGTGATGATGTGGGAGTTGCCGAAGTAGTGGACCCCGGCCGCGTCAGTGCCGGTCGCATTCGCCCCGATGACATAGACGTGGTTGTCGTAGGCCCGGGCCCGGCTGGTCAGCTCCCAGATGTCGGCGCTGCGCAGCAGCGCCGAGGGCCGGCAGATGACCTCGGCGCCCAGGACGGCCTGGATGCGGGACAGTTCCGGGTAATCACCGTCGAAGCAGATGATCATCCCCAGCCTGCCCAGGTCGGTGTCGACCACACACACATCGTTGCCGGGGGTCACCCATCCCGCGTCGCAAGTGACGACGGATTCGGAGATGAACGGGTGGGTCTTGTCGTAGACCCCGCCGATTGACCCGTCGGGCAGCACCAGCACGGCGCTGTTGAACACTTCACCGCGGGTGTCGCCTCGCCGGTAGCTGCCGAAGCACAGGTGGATCCCCAGGTCCTGGGCGAGGCGCTGGTAGGGCTCGGCGATGGGGCCCGGGATCTCGCTGACCACGTCCCACAGCTCGGCTGCGGCGCAGCCGGGGGTGAAACCGGTGGTCACCGACTCGGGCAGCACCACCAGCTCCGCCCCGGTGGCCTCGACACACCGTTCGACCCACGCACGGGCGTTGTCCGCGTTCGCGGTCACCGTCGCGGCGGTGAGGGGTCCCGGGGCGGGGGCGAGTTGGACGGCCGCGGCGGCGAACGCGCGCATCAGCGGCGACCGGCGAGTAGCCCGATCCCGACACCGGCCAGCGCGATCAACGCCCCAAACGCGGCGGCGCGCAGATCCTCACCCTGCCCGCGGACGGCGACCGGCGCCAGATGCGCCGAGGCGACCGCGCCCGCCGGGTCGAGACGCGGCTCCCCCACCAGCGGCGCAGCCGCCGTCGCGGGGGCGGTGTCCGGGGTTTCGGGGGCGCGTCCGATGCCGCCGGCGGCGATGTCCGCATCGATCGCGGCGAAGAACTGGGTGGCCATCTTGCGGGCGACACCCTGGAGCATGCGCTGCCCCACCCCGCCGACGGCGCCACCGACGGAGGCGTCGGCGACCCATTCGATGTCGCTTCCCCCGTCCGTGGCCTCGGCCATCTTCACGCGGACGTCCGCGGAGATGGTGCCCGGGCCGCCCGCGCCGGAGGCACGCAGCAGGAACGACTCCTGCTCCACCTGCTCAGTGAGGGCCACCTGGCCGGTGTAGGTGCCCTTGATGGAGGCCACGCCGGCGCTGATGGTTGCCTTGTACGCGTCGACGCCGGTGGCCTCAAGCGACTGCAGGCCGGGGATGGTGCGGGACAGCACGCCGGGGTCGTGGAAGGCCTGCCAGGCCACGTCGACGGGTGCATCCATGTGGGCGGTTCCGGTGATCTGCATTCTCACTCCTCCTTCTTGGGCGCCTCGGAGCGGAGCTCTTCGGCGGTCTGGGTGCCGATGATCACGGCGTCGTAGGTCTGGGGTGTTTCCGCCTTGTCGGGAAGGGGAACCCCGGTGCGGTCGGTGGGGGCCTCGGACGGGTCGGCGGCGGGTCTTCCGCGCTTGAGGGAGGGCAGTTCCCCACGGGCGTGGCGGCGGCGCAGCTCCCATAGCTCGTGGGGTGAGATCGGCATCCGGGTGATGGGGAAGCCTTCGGCGTCCTCGATGGCGCTGGCGATGACGGCCGAAGCGGGGATGGTGCCGGCCTCCCCGGCGCCCTTGATGCCCAGCGGGTTGGAGGGGCTGGGGGTTTCGAGGTGGTCGGTCTCGACGTGGGGCACTTCGGTGGCGAAGGGCATGAGGAAGTCCATGAACGACGCGTTGAGTAGCTGCCCGGAGTCGTCGTAGACCATCCGCTCGTAGAGCGCTCCCCCGACGCCCTGGGCCACTCCTCCGTGGACCTGGCCCTCGACGATGAGCGGGTTGATCATGCGGCCGCAGTCGTGGATGACGCAGTAGCGCAGGATCTTGATATCGGCCGTCTCGGGGTCGGTCTCGACGATGGCGGCGTGCATGCCGTTGGCGAAGGTGGCGCCGGTGGGCGAATAGTAGTCCTTGCCCTCGAGGCCGGGTTCCTCCCCGTCGGGGACCGGCGGCTTGGACAGGTCTTGGACCGGGGAGAACTGGGTGGCTGCGCGGGCAGTCTCGTCGAAGGCGTAGCGCAGCGGGTTGGACAGTACCGAGATCATGCCCAGCGACATCTTGTTCTCGGGGTCACCCTTGATGCGGATGAACCCATCGACGATCTCGAGGTCTTCGGGGTCGGCCTCCAGGGACTGGCTGGCGATGCGCAGTGCCTTCTCCTTGACCTTCTTCGCGGCCAGGTGCACGGCCGAGCCGCTGGTGACCGCGGCGCGGGAAGCGAAGGTTCCCACGGAGTAGCCGAAGCGGCGGGTGTCGCCCGTGGTGACGTGGACGTCCTCGAGGGGGACGCCGAGCTCGTCTGCGACGATCTGGGCGAAGGAGGTCTGGTGGCCCTGGCCCTGGGTGGTGACGCCGGTGGCGACGTTGACCCTGCCGCTGGTCTCGACCTGGATGTGGCCACCTTCGTAAGGGCCGATGCCGGTGCCTTCGACGTAGCATCCGATGCCCAGTCCGACGGTGCGGCCTTCGGCGCGGGCCTGTTCGCGGTAGTTCTCGAAGTCGTCCCAGCCGACGAGGGCCTTGAGCTTGTCGAGGCTGGCGGGGAAGTTGCCGGAGTCGTAGATGGTGGGCCGCCCGTCCTGGAAGATCAGACCCACGTCCCAGGGCATCTCCTCGGGCTGGATGAAGTTGCGGGACCGCACCTCGGCGCGGTCGAGGCCGAGTTCGTCGGCGATGGCGTCCATCGAACGTTCCATGATGAACACGCCCTGGGGGCGTCCCGCTCCCCGGTAGGGGGTGACGATGACGGTGTTGGTGTAGAGGGAGAAGTACTCGACCCGGTAGTTGGGCAGCTTGTAGGGCCCGACCAGCTGCACCGAGGTGTTCAGCGGGACGATGACGCCGTAGGGCAGGTAGGCGCCGTGATCGTGCCAGAAGGTGACGTCGAGGCCGAGGACGTGGCCCTGGTCGTCGAACCCGACCCGCGCCTTCTGGATCTGTCCGCGTTCGTGGGCCGACGAGATGAAGTGTTCGCGGCGGTCCTCAATCCACTTCACCTCGGTGTTGAGGCGCAGGGCGGCGGCGGCCACGCACAGCTCTTCTGGCCACGGGTGGTTGATCTTGACGCCGAACCCTCCGCCCACGTCGGGGGTGATGACGTCGACCTTGGACAGGGGCAACTCGAGCTTGGCGGCCAGTGCCGCACGCAGGCCGGTGGCGGTCTGCGTGGAGGAGTGGACCCGCAGCTTCTGGTCGGACTCGTCCCACCTGGCGAGGACGGCCTTGCCCTCCATCGGCATGCAGGCGGATCGTTCGAAGTTCAGGTCGAGTTCGAGGACGTGGGGCGCGTCCTCGATGGCGGCGGGAGCGTCACCGACGCTCTGGACGAGGTGGGCGCCAATGTTGCCCGGTGCGGTGTCGTGGACGAGTCGGGTCGCCTCGCGTGCCTGTTCGAGCCCGATGACGGGGGGCAGCACGTCGTAGTCGACGAGGATGCGTTGGCAGGCGTCCTCGGCCACGTACCGGTCGGTGGCGACCACCATGGCGATGGCCTCGCCGACGTGGTTGACCTCCCCGTTGGCGAGGGCGTGCGCCGTGACGGGGTTCTCGATGGAGGGGTGCGGCAACAACATGGGCAGCGGTTCACCGCTGGCTCCGTGGAGGTCGTCGTGGGTCCACACCGCGATCACCCCCTCGACGTGGAGGGCGTCGTCGACGTGGATCTCGCGGATGCGGGCGTGGGCGTGGGGTGAGCGGACGAACGCGGCGTGCAGCGCCCCGGGGCCGAGGTCGTCGGTGTAGCGGCCGTTGCCGCTGACCAGGCGCGGGTCTTCACGTCGCTGGACGGAGGCGCCCATCAACTTGCCGCTCATCGGGGCTGCTCCTGTTCGGTCTCAGCGCCGGGGTTGGCCTGGCGGGGGCCGCGTTCCTTCTTGATGCAGGCGGCCCGCATGACGCTTCTCTGGATGTTCTGGTAGCCGGTGCAGCGGCACAGGTTGCCGGAGATCGCCTCGCGGGCCTGCTCCTCGGTGGGGTCGGGGTGCTCGTCGAGGAAGGCGGTGATGGTGGTGACGAAACCGGGGGTGCAGAAGCCGCACTGCAGGCCGTGGCACTCGACGAATGCCTGCTGGACGGGGCCGAGGTCGTCGGGGCCGTTGCCGCACCCCTCGACCGTGGTGATGTCCTGGCCAGCGACCCCGACGGCGAACAGCAGACAGGAGCGAACCGGGCGGCCGTCGAGCAGGACGGTGCAGGCGCCGCAGACCCCGTGCTCGCAGCCGACGTGGGTGCCGGTGAGTCCGAGGTCGTGGCGCAGGGCGTCGGACAGGAGCCGGCGGGCGGGCACGGTCATGGTGCGGGGCACGCCGTTGACGGTGAGGCGCACCTCGTGGATGTCTTCGGTGTGGGTCTCGATATCAAAGGAGGGGTGTTCGGAGACGCTCATCGATGGGCTCCTTCAGGGGTGTGGGCAAGGGCTGTGGTCAAGACCCGGCGGGTGAGGATGCTGGCCACCTCGCGGCGGTACTCGGCGCTGGCGTGGATGTCGTCGACGGGGTCGACGTGCTCGGCGACGGCCTGGGCGAGCTGGGCGGCGGTCTGCTCGTCGGGTGCGATCGCGGGGTGGCCGGTGAGCATGCCGGACAGGTCGAGGACGTCGGGGGCGTCGGTCACCGAGACGAAGGAGGCGCGGGCGGCGGTGATGGTGTCGTCCTCCACGGTGACGGCCACCGCGACGCCCACGACGGCGTAGTCGCCGCTGCGGCGAGCCAGTTCGTCGTAGGCGGTGCGAGTGCCGGGGGCGAACCGGGCGAAGGTGGCGTGGGTGACAAGCTCGTCATGTTCGAGGGTGGACTCCATCGGACCGACGAAGAAGTCAGCGGCCTTGATGGTCCGCTCACCGCGTACCGAGCGGGCGGTGAGGGTGCCGTCGCACAGGGCCAGGATGGCCGGCATTTCTCCCGAGGGGTCGGCGTGGGCGATGGATCCGACGGTGGTGCCCCGGTTGCGGATGGCGGGATGGGCGACTCTGCTGACGGCCTGCCGCAGCAGCGGGATGGCTGCGTAGGCGCCGTCGTGGTGTTCCAGTTCGGCGTGGCGGACCAGGGCGCCGATGGTGACGCCCTGGTCGGTGACTGCCACCGTGTCGAGTCCCTCGACGTGGTTGATGTCGATGAGGTGCTGGGGGGATGCAAGGCGCATGTTGAGCACGGGCACGAAGCTCTGACCACCGGCCATGACCTTGGCCTCGGGCAGTTCCGCGAGCAGGGTGAGTGTCTCGTCGATGGTGCGTGGCGCGTGGTAGGTGAATGGTGCTGGCTTCACGATGTCCCTCCTAAGGGGGGGTTGGTGTGCTATCGGTCCAAATCGGCGCGGCGTCCCCGTTGGCCGTGGTCGTGTTCGAAGCCGATGTAGTCGAGGTCCTGGTCGCCGGGGCGGGCCACGAGGATGGCGGCGCCTCCGGCGTCGTCGGTGAAGCTAGCAGGGGCCACGAGGCGCGCCGCGTGGTACATCACGATCGTGACGATGGTGCCCAGGCTGATGCCGGCCAGGGAGAAGCCGCCGGGGAAGGTGAGGCTGGTGTTGCCGATGGCGATGACGATGCCGGCGGCGACGGGAACCAGGTTGAGCGGGTTGGAGAAGTCAACCCGGTTCTCCTTCCAGATCTTGGCGCCCAGCAGGCCGATCATGCCGTACAGGACGACGGTGATTCCGCCCAGGACACCGCCGGGGGTGGCCGACACGACGGCTCCGAACTTCGGGGAGAAGCCGAACAGGATGGCGGTGAGGGCCGCGACCATGTAGGTGGCCGTGGAATACACGCGGGTAGAGGCCATCACGCCGATGTTCTCGGCGTAGGTGGTGGTCGGCGAGCCGCCAAAAAAGGTGGCGATGGCGCTGCCGACACCGTCACCGGCGATGGCGTCCCCCATGCGCCCGTCGAGGTCGGCGCCGGTCATCTCCCCCACTGCCTTGACGTGACCGACGTTCTCCGCGATCAGGGCGATGATGGCGGGCAGGGCGAGCAGGACGAAGTGGAGCTTGATGTCGGGGAAGTGCCATCCGACGATACCGGCTGCGTTGTCGGTGTGGGGCGGGAAACCGATCCAGTCCGCGTTCTTCACTGCGGTCCAGTCGACGCGGTAGTGGGTGTCAACCTTGCCGGTGCCGGCGTTGTAGGAGGTGATCGGGCCCAGGGCCTTGTCAAAGATCCACGACAGGGCGTAGCCGAAGATGAGGCCCAGGAACACCGAGATGCGGCCGATGAATCCGCGCAGACCGACGCTCATGAGGATGACGGCGACCATGACCACGAACGCCGTCCACTGGTCCTGGGGCCAGTAGAGGGTGGCCACGACCGGGGCGAGGTTGAAACCTATGAGCATGACGACCGCGCCGGTCACCACCGGGGGCAGGATCTTGGTCAGGACCGCGGCGCCCATGAACCGCACGAACAACCCGGCGAGGATCAGGGCCAGAGCGGCGACGAAGATGGCGCCGGTGACCTGCTGGGGGGTGCCGCCGGAGGCCTTGATGTTGACGATGCCGCCGACGAAGGCCGCCGAGGTGCCCAGGTAGGAGGGGATCTGTCCGCGGACGATGAGCAGGAACACGATGGTGGCGATGCCACTCATCATGATCGCGAGCTGCGGGTTGAGGCCCATGATGATGGGGAACACGAACGTGGCCCCGAACATGGCCACCACGTGCTGGGCTCCCAGACCGATGGTCCTTCCCCAGCTCAGTCGTTCGTTTGGCGCGACCACATCGCCAGGCGCGAGCGTCTTGCCGTCTCCGTGAACTGTCCACAATGCCATGTCCGACACTCCTTACCCTGCCCCGCCATGGGGTTGGATGTGTGAACGCTAGACGTTAACGACACACCATCGATGTGGCTATCCCTGCCAGCAAAACGGGAGCGCCCTTGGCACAAGGTGCCATCAGCCGGGTGCGGTGGAGGAGTCCGCGTCGAGGCCCTTCATCTGGAGGACGTGGAGGGCGAGGGCGACCTGGAAGCGGCGGTGGGGGTCGGTGGTGATGGGGCCCAGGCGTTGTTCCAGCTTGGTGATGCGGTAGCGCAGGGTGTTGTAGTGGAAGTGCAGGAGTCGGGAGGCTTCGGCGACGTTCATGTTGTGTTCGAGCAGGACGCGGAGGGTTTCGCGGAGGTCTTCGGCGTCGGGGGTGTCGTCGGCGATGGTGCCGAGGGTTTCGTGGGCGAATTGGCGTAGTTCGGTGGGGTCGACCAGGGAGAGCAGGCGGAACACGCCGAGAGTGTCGAAGTGGGTGATGGACCCGATGCCCTGCATGCGTTTGCCGACGGCGGCGGCGCGGGTGGCTTCGGCGTAGGCGCGGGGCAGGTCGGTGGGGGTGGTGATGGTGCGGGAGATGCCGGTGGTGAAGGGGCGGCGGCCGCCGCCGCCTTCGCCGCGCACGGCTTTGGCGATGGTGGTGACGCGTCGGTGGATGTCTTCGGGGGTTCCGCCGGGAGTGGCGGCGATGATGACAACCACTTCGTGGGAGTAGCCGCCGACGGGTGCTGCGGGGTCGGTGGCGTGGACGGATCGTTCCCAGGCGCGGGCGAAGCGTTCTTGGAAGGATTGTTCGTCGGCGGCGCTGAGGGGGTGGCGGTCCTGCCATCCGACCTGGGCGACGATGACGTGGGCGGGTCGGTTGAGGTTCCATCCGAGGGCGGCGGCGTGCTGGATCACTTCGTGGTCGTCGCCGGCGCGGCCGGTGAGGGCGTCGCGGAGGAAGTCGGTGCGGTACTTGTTCTCGACGGCTGCGACGGCGGCTTCTTTGGTGAGGACGAGGGCTGCGGTGGCGGCGGCTTGTCCGATGACGTGGACGTCCCAGGTGTCGAGGCCGTCGCGGCGCAGGACGACGAGGCGTCCTTCGTGGCGGCCACGGACGAGGATGGGGACGCTGAGTCGGCTGAGGGGTCCGGGGACGACGACGCTGGCGGGTTCGGCTTCGACCTTGAACCGGCCGGAGCGGTCGAGGCAGGACAGGGCGGTGACTTCTGTCCAGTCGGTGCCGTCGCCGGTGGCGTGGGCGAGGATGCGGCCGTCCATGGAGGTGACGAAGGCGGCGTCGGCGACTTCGACGACCAGGTCGGAGCAGACGTCGGCCAGGGAGCCGCCGGAGACGACGAGGTCGATCAGGGCGGCGAGAATGCGTTCGCTACGGGCGAGGGCTTCGGCTCGTCGATCGAGGAACAGAGAGTGGGCCTGCCGCAGGATGACGTCGAAGCCGGTGCCGTCTCCGAGCAGGACCAGGGGCAGGTGGAGGGTGTCGGCGAGGTCGCGTGTGGCCTGGTCGGGTTCGGGGACGTAGCGGTGGGGTTTGAGGACCAGTCCGGTGAGTCCGGCGGCGGCCACCTTGGTGAGCAGGTCGGTGAGGTCGGCGCCGGCGTCGCGCAGGGGGTAGCCGGTGGTCAGCAGGACCTGTCCGGGACTGACCCATTCCCACACGTCGGGGACTTCCATGATGTTGACCCCGGAGACGGGCCGGTCCAGGCCGGTGGCTCCGCCGATGACGGTGCAGCTCTCGAGGGCGGGCAGGGTGAGGAGGTCGGCCATGCTGACGGCGGGGGCGCCGGCGATGTCCTCGCCGCCGAACAACACCTGCCCCTCCGTCAGTTCCTGCCCGAAAACGGGTGTCGCCTTGTCACTTTTGCCCATGACCTGAGGGTAACAGGCACTCTAGCCTCGCCTTAGAGGAAGCCCACATGCCTGGCACGCCTCACCACCAGCCAGTGTCGGGGTGGGGAGGGGCCGGGCGCCCACGCTCCGCGAGAGGACTATCCATGACCGACCACGTCGACGTACGCCACGGCGTGTACCACGACTCCGTCAGCTTGATGCAGGTCTCGCAGCAGGCCCGCCGCGCCCCCGGCGTCCAGGAGGCGCAGATCGGCATGGGCACGGAACTCAACATCGACCTGCTCGCCGGCGCCGGGTTCGCCATCCCCGCCGAGGCGGGTCCCAATGACCTGCTCATCGCGGTGCGCGCCGACAGTGACGAGGCCGTCACCGCCGGGATCGGCGTCATCGACGCCGCCCTGCGCGAGCTGCGCGACGCGGGACGCTCCAGCACCTCCTCCGACAGCGACGTCACTCCCCGCACGGTGGACACCGCCCTGGCCCGCGCCGGTGATGCGTCCCGGTTGTGCGTGATCTCGGTGCCGGGCGCCCACGCCACCGTCGAGACCCTCGCCGCGATCGCGCAGGGCCGTTCAGTGCTGCTGTTCTCCGACAACGTCACCGTCGAGGACGAGGTCATCCTCAAGGACGCCGCCGCCCGCCACGACGTGCTCGTGATGGGCCCCGACTGTGGCACGACCGTAGTCAACGGCATGGCGCTGGGTTTCGCGAACACCGTCCGCCGTGGTCCTGTCGGCATGATCGCAGCCTCGGGCACCGGAGCCCAGCAGGTCATGTGCCTGCTCGACATCGCCGGCGTGGGCATCAGCCACTGCCTCGGGCTGGGAGGCCGTGACCTCACTGCCGCCGTCGGGGGCCGCTCCGCCAACCAGGCCCTCGCCGCCCTCCAGTCCGACCCGGCCACCGAAACCATCATCGTCGTCTCCAAACCGGCCGACCCCCAGGTCGTCACCGACCTCGAGACGCTCGCCGACACCGGCACCACCCCCGTCCACTGGGCCACCCTGGGCCCGGGCCTGCCGGACCTCACCACCGCCGTCGAACAGGTCCTCACCTCCCGCGGCACACCGGTCCCGCAGTGGCCCAGCTGGATCACCCCAAGCACCGCCACCGCCCCCAGCCTGCGCGGCTACTTCTGCGGTGGCACCCTCGCCGACGAGACCCTCTTCCTCACCGAACCAGCCCTCGGGGCCGTCCGCTCCAACCTCACCACCGACCCCGAACGGCACATGTCGGCCACGGCCACCCCGAGCGGCCACACCATCATCGACTTCGGCGACGACGAGATGACCCGCGGCCGCCCCCACCCGATGATCGACCCCTCCGCGCGCCTCGAGCGCATCACCGCCGCCGGCACCGACCCCGACTGCGGCGTCCTGCTGCTCGACCTCATCCTCGGCCACGGAGCCCATCCCGACCCGGCCGCAGACCTCGCCGCCGCCATCCGCGAGGCCCGCGACGCCGCCACCACCGCCGGACGCACCCTGCCCGTCGTCGTCAGCCTCATCGGCACCGACGCCGACCCCCAGGGCCTGCGCGCATGCGCCGAGGCCCTCCACACAGCGGGCGCGTCCGTGTTCGTGTCGAACGCCCACGCCACCCGCCACGCCCTGGCCCTGCTCACTGGAGGCACCCGATGACCACCCCCCTCAGCGGACTTCTCACCGCCGACCCGTCCGTCGTCACCGCCGGCGCCGGCCTGTTCGGCGACGCCCTGCGCTCCCAGCAGGTGGAGGTGGTCGACGTGGACTGGCAGCCGCCGATTGCGGGGGTGGCCACGGCTGACCTGGTGCGGGTGATGGCCGATCCCCGCCGGGCCGAGGCGAATGCGTTGGCGGTGTCGCGGATGCATGCGGCCGGGGCGGAGCTGGTGCGCCTGATCCCCGCACGTGAAGCCCTGGGCCTTCAGAAGGGGCAGTTCCTGCATGCGGGGCCGCCGCTGACGTGGGATCGGGCATCGGGCCCCATGCGGGGCGCCCTGATCGGGGCGATGTTGTTCGAGGGCCTCGCCGCCACCCCGGAGGAGGCGGAGAAGGTCCTGGCCGCTGGCGGTGTGGAGCTGGCTCCGTGCCACCACCATGACGCGGTGGGGCCGATGGCCGGTGTGGTGTCGCCGTCGATGTGGATGTTCGAGCTGGTCGATCCGGCGCACGGGACGAAGGCCTACTGCTCCCTCAACGAGGGACTGGGCAAGGTGCTGCGTTACGGCGCCTACGACAACGAGGTGTTGACGCGGCTGCGTTGGATGGCCGAGATCCTGGGCCCGGTGCTGGCCGACGCGGTTCGCGACCACGGCCCGATCAACACCAAGGCGATCGTGGCGCAGATGTTGCAAATGGGCGACGAGGGACACAACCGCAACCGTTCCGCCACGCTGATGCTGCTGCGGGACCTGCTGCCCAGCTTGGTGGGCGGCACGGCGCCCCCCGCCGACCTGGCCGAGGTGTGCCGCTTCATCGGCGCCAATGACCACTTCGCGTTGAACATCGTCATGCCCACCTGCAAGCTGACCATGGCGGCGGCGAAGGACATTCCGGGCTCCAGCATCGTGGTCACGATGGCCCGCAACGGCACCGACTTCGGCATCCAGACCGCCGGCACCGGCGCGGAGTGGTTCACCGGCCCCGCGCAGGTTCCGGAGGGCCTGTTCCTCGGCAACTACGGCCCCGAGGACGCCAACCCCGACATCGGCGACTCCGCCATCACCGAAACCGCCGGCATCGGCGGGTTCGCCATGGCCACCTCGCCGGCCATCGTGAAGCTGGTCGGCGGGGACGTGCCGTTTGCGCTGCGGACGACGCGCACCATGTACGAGATCACCGCCTCGGAACACCCCATGTGGCAGGTCCCCGTCCTGGAGTTCCGCGGCGTGCCGTCGGGCATCGACGTCTGCCAGGTCGTGCGCACCGGCGTCCTGCCGCAGATCAACACTGGCATGGCGGGAGCTGTCGCAGGGACGGGCCAGGTGGGTGCGGGGCTCGTGTCACCCCCCATGGAGTGTTTCACCGGCGCCATCGCTGCCCTGGCCCGCGACGCAGTCAGCGCCTAGGCTGGGGCGATGTTTGCCCTGGGAGTAGTGCTGGCGGCGGGCGCCGGGCAGCGGATGGGACGCCCGAAGGCGCTGGTCGAGACCGCCGACGGCACCTCATGGCTGGCGGCGGCGCTGGGCGTGCTGCGCGCCAGCGGCTGCGACCAGGTCGCGGCCGTCATCGGGGCGGCAGCCGAACAGGTCCGAGCACTGCCCCTGCCGCCGGGCGTGGACCTCGTCACCGCCCCCACGTGGGAACTCGGGATCGGCGAGTCACTCCACGCCGCCCTCGACCACGCCGAGACCACCGAGGCGAGGCAGCTGATCCTCCACCTGGTCGACACCCCCGACGTGACCGCGGACGTGGTGACCCGCGTCCTCACCGCCACCCTGCCCGACCAGGACCACGGGCTGGCGCGGGCATGGTTCAACGGAGCCCCAGGCCACCCCGTCGTCCTCGGACGAGCGCACTGGGCTGCGGTCCGCGCCGCGACCGGGGGGCCCCGCGGCGCCGGGCCGTGGCTGGCGGGCCAGCAGGTTCGGGCCGTCGAGTGCGGTGACCTGGCCAGCGGCTGGGACGTCGACGACCCCGCCGGGTTGGCAACGTGGACCCTGAAGGGAGGCCACTCATGACCTCCCCCGTCGAGGCCCTCCAGCGCGACCTCGAGCAGGTGGGCTACTACGCCAACTCGGATCTTGCGTGCACCGTGTGGCTGTCGTTGTCGATGCACCGTCCGCTGTTCTGCGAGGGCCAGCCGGGTGTCGGGAAGACCGCCCTGGCGCAGGCGCTGGCCACCGTCGGCGGGGCGCCGCTGATCCGGTTGCAGTGCTACGAGGGAATCCAGGCACACCACGCGCTCTACGACTGGGACTTCCCCCGCCAGGTGCTCCAGATCCAGGCAGGTCGCGACGGGGACGTGTGGTCGTCCGACTTCCTGTTGGCCCGCCCCGTCCTCCACGCCCTCCAGACCTCGACGCCGGGGCGCCCCGCCGTGCTGCTGATCGACGAGATCGACCGCGCCGACGACGAGTTCGACGCGTTCCTGCTGGAATTCCTCGACACGTGGACGGTGACGATCCCCGAGATCGGAACGATCCGCGCCGCCACCCCACCGGTGGTGGTGATCACCTCGAACCGCACCCGCGACGTCCACGACGCCTTGAAGCGCCGCTGCCTCTACCAGTTCCTGGAACTGCCCACCCCGCCGGCAGAGCTGGCCATCCTGCGCCGCCACGTGCCGGAGGCCTCCACCGACCTCCTGGCGGCGGTGGTGGAACGGATCGGGGCCCTGCGCTCCGCCCACCTGGTCAAACCCCCCGGCCTGGCCGAGGCCATCGACTGGGCCCGCGCGCTCTCGCTGCTGGATGTGTCTGTGCTGGACGAACATTCCATTGCCCAGACCCTGCCCACGGTGGTCAAGCACGCCGACGACCTTGCCCTGGCCCGGGCGGCGTTGATCTAGATGGATCTCGCCCAGACCCTGACCGGGTTCACCCACGCCCTGCGCGCCGCAGGGATGGACGTGTCGACCCACCAGCTCCTGACGATGACCCAGGCGGTGGCGTGGGTCGACCCCGCGGCCCGCAGCCAGGTGAAGGCAGCCTGCCGCGCATCGTGCTGCACCAGCCCGGAACAGGTGGAGGTCCACGACCGGCTGTTCGACCAGTTCTTCGGATCTCCCGGCACTCTGGCCCCCGCACCCCCACCAGCCGAACGCCCTCTTCCCTCCTCCGGTGGCACCGGTACCGATCCCGGTTCCCTCCCCCAGGCCGTCGCCCATGACGACCACCGCGAAGCCCCCACAGCGGCCTACCTTGCTCCCGGGGAGCGGGCATTCATGGATGACCTCATCCGCCACATCCGGACGAACCCGCCCCTGCGGGCCGGCCGCCGCTACGACCGGCCCCGCGGCACCATCGACCCCGCAGCCACCACCCGTGCGCTGCTGTCCAACGCAGGACTCGTCCGCCACCTCGAACGACACCGCACCCGACCACGCCCCCGACGTGTGGTCATCGTCGTGGACGTGTCCGGCTCGATGCGCGCCGACGCGGCTCTGCACCTAGCCTTTGCCGTGGCCACCCACCACGCCACCACCGCGGAGGTGTTCACCGTGTCCACCCGCCTGCACCGCTACACCGATGTGCTGCGCTCCCATCCCGACCCCGGCGACGCTCTGACCCAGCTGCGGGCCACCATCACCGACTACGGGTCGGGAACCCGACTCTCGGACGGGCTGGTCGAGCTGGTGGACTGGGGCCGCCGCGGTCCGCTGCGCGGATCACTGCTGCTGGTGTGCTCAGACGGTCTCGAACGCGGCGATCCTTCCGCCCTGGGAGAGGCCACCCGCCGAGCCAGCCTGCTGGCTCACCGTCTGCTCTGGCTGCACCCACGTGCCGCCGTGCCCGGATGGACTCCCCAGACCCGCGGCCTGCGATCCGCCCTGCCCTGGATGGATGCCTTGGTTGGGTCCGGGTCGCAGGAACAATTGCTGTCCGTGGCCGACATGCTCCCCCACCGCTGGAGCGCCCCATCATTTCGAGGAGACCCCGATGCGCGAGCTGCTTGACGACCTCGAGACGATCCTCGCCACCGGGGACCCCTTCGCCGTCGCGGTCATCACCCGCACTTGGCGGTCCGCGCCCCGCCCCGCCGGTACGTTCATGCTCGTCACCCAGGACGGCCGCGCGTTCGGCAGCCTGTCCGGGGGCTGCATCGAAGGCGCCGTCCACGAAGCCGCGTTGGAGGTTCTGCGCACCGGCACCAGCAGCGCCCACCACTATGGCGTCAGCGGCAACGACGCCCTGCGGCTGGGACTCACCTGCGGCGGAGAGATCGACATCCACATCACCCCGTTCGCCGACACCGACGCACCCCACCGGGACGCCCTCGAGGCTGCCGTGGCCTGCCTGCGAAACCACCAGCCCACCGCCCTTGCCATCGCCGTCACCACCCAGCCCGGGACGCCCTGCCCCGCCCCCGCGTGGGAATGTGTCGACACCGGACCCGGCGGTGAAGGCGGGGATGCCGTCTCAGACCTTGCCCGACACGCCCGCCGCGTCGCGGCCGCGAACCATGACCGGGACGACGCCCTGCTGAGCACCACCGCCGACGGGACAGAAGTTCTCGTCTGCCGTTGGTCCCCACCGCCCAGGCTGGTGATCTTCGGCGCCATCGACTTCAGCCGGGCCGCCACCACCTTGGGCAAGTTCCTCGGCTACCACGTCACCGTGTGCGACGCCCGAGCCACCTTCGCCACGCGGGAACGGTTCCCCGACGCCGACGAGGTCATCACCGCGTGGCCGCACCGGTGGCTCGACCAGCAGCTGCAGTCATCGGCCCTGCCCCCCTCCACCGTGGTGCTCTTGCTCACGCACGACCCAAAGTTCGACATCCCCGCCCTGTCCATCGCCTTGCGGCAACCATTCAGATATGTGGGCGCACTCGGCTCCCGCCGCACCACCGCCGACCGGGCCCAATTACTGCGCGAGGCGGGCCTCACCGACGACGAGATCGCCCGACTGCACGCCCCCATCGGACTCGACCTGGACGCCAACACCCCCGAAGAGACAGCCGTCGCGATCATGGCCGAGGTGCTGCTGCACCGCGGCCGAGGCACCGGCGCCCCACTCGGCGCCACCACCACCCCCATCCACCACACCACCCCCCAGGACCCGTGGTGCTAACAGCCCTCCCCCGCCACGCCCGGGAGCGCCACGACGGTGACCAGGTTCCCGCGGCGGATCTGCCAGCGTCCCGGCAGGTCGGTGTCCGTGCCCCGTTCCCGGGCGGTGAAGATTCCGTCCGGGCGCAGCGTCACCTGGACGTCGGGGAACTGCAGGGGTTTTCCGTCCCGGGGGAACACAGCCTTGTAGAAGGCTTCCTTGCAGGATGCGATGAGGCGATCTGTAGCCACCCAGGCAGGCCATCGTTGCGTGGCGGCGAGTTCGTCTGGGCTGCAGGCATGGTCCCGCCCGAAGGGGGTGAGGGGTCGGTTGGGTTCCGCGTCGATTCCCAGCAGGGACACCGAGTCGGTCCGTGCCGCGGCGGCCAGCACGTGGCCGTGCGTGTGGGTCATGCTGCCCAGGACCTCGGCCGGCCATGGCGGGTTTCCTCCCGGGCCTGGCACGAGGTGCGGCCGGTCGTCCACGCCGAGCCGATGCAGGACCTCACCGGCGCACCAACGGACCGCGGTGAACTCTGCCCGTCGACCGGGGTCGGCTCCGCGCAGGTAGGCCTGTTCGTCGGCTGTCAGCAGGAACCCTGCGGGTGCTGGTCCGACGAGGTCGCACATCCACAGTCCTGCAGGCCACGGCGCTTCCCAGGTTTCGGTGGTCGACGGTGAGCGGGAAGGCATGTAGTCATCGTGGTGCATGAGCTGATGATCGTCATCTCGGCCCTGCTGCCGGTGATGGTGACCACGGGGATGGGGTGGTTTGCCGGGTCACGTCGTCTCATCGACACGACTCAGATCCCGGCGTTGAACTCGTTCGTCATGAACTTTGCGCTGCCGTGCGCCATGTTCGTCGCGATCGGTTCCAGTTCACGCGCTGACCTTCTGGGAGCCACGTGGCTGCTCGTGGTGATCATGGCGGCCATGGCGATCACGTTCGCCGGCATGTGGCCGCTACTGCGACGAATCCATCACGTCGCGCGGCATGACGCCGCGGTGCTGGCCATCACCGCGGCCATGCCGAACTCGGCTGCGGTGGGGTTGCCGCTGCTGGGTGCGCTCTTCGGCCCGTCGGCGGCGCTCCCCGTGTCCCTCGCCGTCGCCGCAGGGTCCCTGACCATCACGCCGGCGACGATCGTGCTCCTGCGCACGAACCCTGACGACCACGTCACGGCACGCCAGGTGGGGACAACGCTGCTCGCAACCCTCCGCAAGCCGATCTGTTTCGCGCCCCTCGCGGGGGCTGTGTGGGTCTTGGTCGCAGTGCCGTTCCCCGGCTGGCTCCACACCACCCTCACCCCCTTGGCGCAGACCGCCGGCGGCGCGGCGCTGTTCGTGACCGGCCTGGTGCTGTCGACCCAACGTCTGGGGATATCCCGCAACACCAGCGCCATCGTCATCGCCAAAAACCTCATCCAGCCCCTCATCGGCCTGGGGCTGTGCGCGGCCCTGCCCATCTCGCCTCTGCTTGAACGGCAGGCTCTCGTCCTGCTGGCGATCCCGTCCGGGTTCTTCGGACTCCTGTTCGGCCTGGATCATGACGTCGCTCCACGCGACGCGGGCTGGGGCCTGACCGCATCGACCGTGGCTGCTGCAGTCACACTGTCGGTCGCGGTGTCCATCACGTTGTGACACCGCCCGGCGCCGGTCAGCGCGCAGGGAAACCAACCAACCCACCCCTGCGGTCTGACGGCTCGCGACTAGCAATCAACCAACCATCAATGGGGGTCTGGCGAAACTCAATCGCTGAGCGTCGTTCCCTTGCCTACCCATGCCTCTAACGAGATTCTCCGTGAGCGGGAGGACATGCCAGGGTCTGCATCGCGTCCTGGGGCAGTACAGAAGGACGATCCCAGGACGTTACGCGCGAGCAAGCCGGTCAATGCCCGTCAGAAGAGACAGGAACAGTACGAGGCTCGTCGCCGGGTGACGGAGCTGGACCAAGCGATGGATCACCTGTCCATTCCCCCGAGCGAGTTTCACGAGGCGCGGAGTCTGGTAGGAATCTCCCCTCAGGCGGCGGTCATCATGGCCTTCAGAGGGCTTGAAAGCACGACCAGAGCGGCATGGTCCGTCCAAACGCTGGCAGATGGCCCCAGGATGCGGTCCGTGGCCCATGTCATCCGGGAACTCAACCTCGGCGATGCTTCGGATCAGCTCGTTCGCGAGCTCAGCCAACTCCGCAACGAGTTCGTGCATGCTGCTGGTCAGAACTCAATCTCCACCAGCGCCGCTCTGAACTACATCGAGGCCTGTGAGCAGCTGTCAGAAGCTGTTGCCTCGAAGGGACGCTCGAAGATGCAGCATCCCTCTCGCTCACAGGTGTGGCAGGAACTTCGACAGCAAAGCGCGGGCTTCTGGCACAACGGTGCGTAGGGGGTGCGCAAACGCAGAATGCCGGTCCTTGCGGACCGGCGTTTGTGCTGGTGGAGCATAGGGGATTCGAACCCCTGACCTTCTCATTGCGAACGAGACGCGCTACCAACTGCGCCAATGCCCCAGGTCTTGAGTTGTGAGCTGCATCTGCAGCAGGAAGAAGACTAGCACCACAGCGGCGGGGGCCGGAAACCGGCCGCCGGCTCACTCGTTGGCGGCGCGGCCCAGGTCCTCGTCGAGCACCGGACCCTCGACCACCTCGGGCTGCGGGGCCTCGGCCACCACGGGGGTGCGCGGGGCCGCGGCCGGCTCGGGGGCCGACAGGTCGATGGTGCGCACCGTGCGGGGCACCAGCGGCTTGGAGACATAGGTGGGAACGGTCACCGGGATCGGGTCCCACAGGCTGCCGCCCAGGCCCTCGATCGGGGCGCTGATCTCGATGCTCAGCTCGCTGGAGTCCTCGCGCAGGTCGGCGGGCACCTCGAAGCTGATGGTGTCCTCGTGCCAGTCGGTCTCCAGCGCGGCCAGCTTCGCGTCCAGGCTGGCGTTGAGCCGCACCACGCTGAACCGGGCCACCACCAGGAAGGCCAGCAGCGCCAGGCCGGGCACCAGCGCGGCGTACCAGCGCAGCGAGGTCAGCGGCACCAGCACGCCGGTCACCAGGGTGAGGCCAGACAGCACCAGCACCACATTGCGACGGCGACGGGCCGCGGTGCGGGCCATCATGCGGATCTCGGCGCGGTCGGCGCGACGGGTGAGCGGGGTGGAGACCTCGCTGCCGTCCTCGTCGGAGCCGACGGTGTGGGTGGAGCGCGCGATGATCTTCATGGTCTCGCCGAAGCGCTCCAGCGGATCGGCATCGTCCGCCTCGATGTTGCGCCGGGCAGCGAACGAGGGCACGAGAAAAGCGATCCATGCGATGGCGATCACGCCGAAAATCAGTCCCGTACCCACGTGCCCAAGGCTAGGGGCGGAGCCGCGCCGGGCCCGGAGTCTCAAGCGCGTGTCGAGCAATTACTTGCCGCAATTACTCCACGGCACTACTTTGCCCGGCTCCACCCCGGCTCGCCCGGCGCCGGGGCACCGTCCAGCAGCCGCGAGAGCAGCGTCACCGGCCGCCCGTCGGCATCGCGCAGCTCGTCGGTGTCCACCGCGAAGCAGCGGTGGTCGCGCCAGTCCCCGTCGATGTGCAGGTAGCGCGGCTTGTAGCCCTCCTCGCGCAGCCCCAGCTTCTCCACCACCCGCAGGCTCGGCGTGTTCTCCGGGCGGATGTTGATCTCCACGCGGTGCAGCCGCATCGCGGTGAAGCAGTGGTCGACGGCCAGGGCGACCGCCACCGGCATGATCCCCCGCCCGGCCAGCGCCTCGTCGATCCAGTAGCCGCAGTGGGCGAACCGTGCCGAACCGTAGGTGATGCCGCTCACCGTCACCTGCCCGGAGACCGGCAGCCGACGCGGTGCCGTCGGCTTGCCACCGGAGGCCAGTTGCTCGTCCCAGCACAGCGCAAAGGGCAGCGACGACCCCTCCCGCGCCTGGGCGGACAGCGCGCGCACCATCTGGCCGAAGCTGGGCGCCCCGCGCTCGCTGGTGGGCGGCACGGTGGCATCCCACGGGCCGGTCCAGCCACGGTTGCGCTCACGCACCTCGCGCCAGCGACGCGCGTCGCCACGGCGCAGCGGCCGCAGCACCACGGCCCCGGCCCGCAGCTCCACCGGCCAGCGGTGGGTGGCCGGGCTGGGCTCCATCAGGCGTGCACCTGGTCGTCCGAGCCGCGGATCTGGCTCACCGCGTGCACCAGCACCTCGGAGAGCACGGCCATGCCGTCGCGCACCCCGCCCAGCGAGCCGGGCAGGTTCACCACGACGGTGCGCTGCGCCACGCCCGCGATGCCGCGCGAGAGCACGGCGGTGGGGATGCCGGCCTGCACGCCGCGCTGGGCGATCTCCGCGGCCAGGTGCGGCAGCTCACGGGTGAGCAGCGGGCGGGTCATCTCCGGTGTCAGGTCGCGCTCGCTGAGCCCGGTGCCGCCGGTGGTGATGACCACCTCGTAGTCGGCCGCCACCGCATTGGCGATGGCCCCGGCCACGGGGGCGCCGTCGTGGACCACGGTGCGCTCCACCTCGAAGCCCATCTCCTTGAGTCCTGCCTCGGCGAACGCGCCCGAACGGTCCTCGTAGAGGCCCGCGGCGGCGCGGTCGGAGGCGGTCACCACGAGTGCTCGCATCATTCGCTCCAGTCTCCGCTTCGTCCGCCCGACTTGGCCGTGACCCGCACGTCCGTCAGCCGGGCGTGCTTGTCCACTGCCTTGACCATGTCCACCAGGCCGAGGGCGGCGGTGCACACCGCGGTGAGCGCCTCCATCTCGACGCCGGTGCGGTGCGTGGTACGCACCGTGGCGGTGATGTCCACGCCATTGTCGCGCACCTCCAGGTGCACATCCACGCCGGTCAGCGGCAGCGGATGGCACAGCGGGATCAGGTCGCTGGTCTTCTTGGCGCCCATCACGCCGGCGATCCGCGCCACGGCCAGGGCGTCGCCCTTGGGCAGCTGCTCGTCGCGCAGCGCGGCGACGCACTCGGCACTGAGCTGCACGAAGCCCTGCGCGGTGGCGCTGCGGGCGGTGACCTCCTTGGCGCTGACGTCCACCATCCGCGCCTCGCCGCTGCCGGACAGGTGCGGGAAGTGGTGCTCGTTGTCCTGCGCGGCGCGGGGGCCGACCTCGGGCACGAAGTCGTCGACGCTGCTGGGACGAAAGACGGGGCGCTCAGTCATCGAGCATCCAGCACATCACGGCCTCGCCGGGGTTGACCACCTCGACGTCCTCGCCCAGCAGCACCAGCGCATTGGCGGCGGCCAGGTCGCCGGTGAGGTGGGAGGAGTGCCCACCCACCAGGTCCACCAGGCGTCGCCCGTTGTCATCGCGCACGACGGCGCGGCCGAACTGCAGCTTGCCCTTGGTGGAGCGCATCACGGAACCGGCGATGGCGCGCACCGGCTCGTGGTTCACCGGCTCGATGCCCATCAGCTTGCGCAGCAGCGGGCGCACGAAGGCCTGGAAGGAGACATAGGAGCTGACCGGGTTGCCGGGCAGCATCACCATCGGCACCTTGTCCTCGCCGATCAGGCCGAAGCCCTGCGGCTTGCCGGGCTGCATGGCCACCTCGGCGAAGTCGCACAGGCCCAGCTCGGGCATCACCTGCTTGACCACGTCTCGCTCGCCCTGGCTGACGCCGCCGGTGGTGATCACCAGGTCTGCGCGGATCAGCTGGTCGGTGATCTGCTCGCGCACCACCTCGGGGTCGTCGCTGGCGGCCTGCACCCGCCAGACCTGGCAGCCCTCGGCCTTGGCGGCGGCCGCGATCATGTAGCCATTGGCGTCGTGGATCTGGCCGGGACGCTCCAGGCGTCGGCCCGGGTCCACCAGCTCGGCGCCGGTGGAGATCACCACGACGCGGGGCCGCGGGCGGGCCAGCACCTTGTCGATGCCGGCACCGGCCAGCAGGCCGATGGTGCGGGCATCCATCCGCTGGCCGCGGTGCATCAGCACGGTGCCCTCGGTGATGTCGGATCCCTTGGTGCGCACGTACTCGCCGGCGACGACGGGCTCGAAGACCTTCACCTGCTCGGAGCCACGGTCGGTGAACTCGAAGGGGACGACGGCGTCGGCACCCTCGGGGATCGGGGCTCCGGTCATGATCTTGATGGCCTGCCCCTCGGGCAGCGGCGCCAGGCTCTCGTCACCGGCGGCGACGGAACCGGCCACCGGCAGGGTGAGCGGCTCGCCCTGGTTGGCCCCGGCCACGTCGGCGGCACGCACCGCGTAGCCGTCCATCTGGGAGTTGTCGAAGCCCGGCAGGTCCACCTCGCTGGCGATGTCCTCGCACAGCGCCAGGTCCCAGGCGTCCAGCAGGTTCATGCCGAAGGGCGGCAGCGGCTCCACCAGGCCCAGCAGGTAGTCGCGGTGCGCCTCCATGGAGCGCAGGCCCCGCGCGTCGGGCTCGGGCGGATCGGGCAACGTGGGCGTCGGCTCGACGACCTCCTCGACGGGTTCGACCTTCTTCTTGCGACGCAACAAAGCCATGTCCCTAACATAGGCGAGTGACCCCCACCGGCCCCGACGGACGCACCAGCAAGCAGGACTTCCGCAGCCAGGTGCTCGCGGCGCGCCAGCAGCGCCCGGCGCACCAGCGGCTGGCCGACGACCGCGCCCGCACCGGCCTGGTGCTGCGCCTGCTGGCCGAGGTGGAGCCGTCGACGATCGCGATCTACCTGTCCACCCAGCCGCACGCGAAGCGCCCCGAACCCGGCACCATCGAGCTGGCCACCGCGCTGTGGACGCTGGGCCACCGCGTCCTGGCGCCGGTGCTCTCCCCCACCGACGAGGGCCCGCGCCACGCCCCCGACTGGGCCTGGTTCACCGGCCCGGCCGACCTGCGCCCCGGCCTGTGGGGTATCCCCGAGCCCACCGGACCGGCGCTGGGCGCCGAGGCGCTGGGCCAGGCTGACCTGGTGCTGTGCAGCGGGCTGGGCGGCACCCGCGAGGGCGGCCGGCTGGGAGTGGGCGGCGGCTGGTTCGACCGCGCCCTGGCCCACCGGCGGCCGGGCTGCCCGGCCTGGTTGCTGCTCAACGAGGACGAGCTGGTGGACGAGCTCCCGCTGGAGCCGCACGACGTGCGGGTGGACGGAATCGTGCTGCCGTCGGGCTTCGTCCCCTGCGACTGAGACCGCCGGCCGACCCGGCTGGGCGGAACACGTGGGAGGCCTGCCACGTTGCACCCAGCGGACCGATTTCTGGACCGGCCCGCGCGATCGTTACCATTCGCAAGGCTTCCCGCAGGCGCGGGAGCAGTTGAGGGGACCCATGCCTACCTACCAGTACCGCTGCACCGAGTGCGGCCGCGAGCTCGAGCGCGTCCAGAAGTTCAGCGACCCCGCCCTGACCACCTGCGAGGACTGCGGCGGCACGCTGCGCAAGGTCTACAACGCGGTGGGCATCGTCTTCAAGGGTTCCGGCTTCTACGCCACCGACAACCGCGCCAAGGGCTCCACCGCCGCGGCGACCTCCTCCACCTCTGACTCCTCCTCCAGCAGCGAGTCCAAGCCCGCCGCCTCCACCAGCTCCGAGAAGCCGGCCGCCAGCCCGGCTCCCGCCGCTGCGCCCAGCACCAGCAAGGACTGAGCGCACCCAGGTGGTGCCGCGGGCTGCCGCCGGTAGCCCCACCTGCTCCTGTCCACAAGCGACGGGTCGAGCCCACGCCTGTGGATGACTGACGCCGGCCGGGTCCCGGCGTCCATGCTCACGGGCATGAGGAGCTCCACCCAACCCCGCCCCACTCATGCCACCCGGCGCGCCGCCTCCGCGGTCCGCCCGGCCGGTGGCCGCCTGGCGGCTCTCACGCGTGCGGTGCGATGGCACCGACGAGGCCTCGCCGCGGTCTGCGCCTTCTGCGCCGTCCTGCTGGCCCTCACCTCGCTGGCCCCGGCCTCCGCCGCCACCACGACGGTCCTGGTGGCGGCCGACGACCTGCCGGCCGGGCGCCGGCTCATCGCCGCAGACCTCCGCCCCGCCGACTTCCCGCCAGACCTGGTGCCGCACGGCGCGCGATCCGCCCCCGAGCAGCTGGTGGGGCGGGTCCTGGCCGCACCCACCTCCCGGGGCAGTGTGCTGACCGAGCGCAGCACCGTCTCGGTCCAGCTCACGCCGCAGCCCGGCGAGGTACTGGTGCCCGTCCCGGTGGCCGATCCCTCGGTGCTCGCCCTGCTGCAGGTGGGCGACAAGGTCAGCGTGGTGGCACCCGGCGACGGCGGCCAGGCCGTCACCCTCGCCAGCCGGGTCCGAGTGGCCGCTCTGCCAGCACCCGAGGACGACGGCGTGACCGGATCGGGCTCGCGGGCGCTGGTGCTGCTGAGCACCGATCGCGCCACCGGCGCGCGCCTGGCCGCGGCCGGCACCGGACAGCCGCTCGGCATCGCCCTGGGGTGAGGACGCGGTGGTTCTGCCCCGGGCTCTGGGACCGCCACGCAGACCCACATTGGTAAAGCGATAGAACGACTGAGCACGGCCTGTGAGCCCCGGCCTCTTCGGTGCCCCATACTCAATCAGCGACTGAGTAGCCGGGACGCACTTAACGGTCTCTTAATCCCGTGAACTTTCGACCAAATGTTTGCCCAACCGCACTTCGCGACACTCCGATGGACTCGTTGCACGTTCAAAGTCTGGATAGCATGGATGGCATAGCAGTCGTCAGGCCCGACCCTGGGTCTCCTGTTGTGTCTGAAAGGAGAGACCCATGAAGGGTTTCAAGGATTTCGTGCTCCGCGGCAACCTGATTGAGCTGGCCGTGGCCTTCATTATCGGTGGCGCCTTCGCCACCGTCGTCACCGCCTTCACCAAGATGATCATGGAGATCCTGGCGATGGCCGGCGGCGCCCCCAAGTTCGACGACTGGACCGTCTTCGGTCTGACCACCGTCGGGCCCTTCCTGACCGCTCTGGTCGCCTTCCTGATCCTGGCCTTCGTGGTCTACTTCTTCATCGTGAAGCCCTACGAGGCCGCCAAGGCCCGCTTCATGGCTCCGGCCGAGGAGGAGGCGACCACCGAGTCGCTGCTGGCCGAGATTCGTGACGAGCTCAAGGCTCGCCGCATCTGATCTTCATCGAGAATGAAGCACCAGGTTGGGTGACTCTCTCACCAGACCGGTCGGGTGACCCTTAACCGGACTTCGCGGGACCCCCGGACGCCACATGGCGCCGGGGGTCTCCTGCGTCTTCGGCCTCCCGCATCTCTGACCCCCTACGCCTCCTGCCCTCGCGCCTCTGCCTCCGGTGCCTCCTGCGTCTCCGGCCCCTGCATCTCCGGATGCGTGCGCCACCGCCCGCTGCCATCAACGATCGTGGGCTGTCGACAGCGGCACGGGCGGCCCCTACGCGTGCCCGCATGGGCTGCGCGGGGCACAGCACGAGACACAGCCACGCCAGACAGCCACAGCCCGGACCCGCCGCGGCCCAGATGATCCATGCGCTGGAAAGTTAACCGAAAAAGTTGACAGAGAAACCTCATGTCCCCTGATCAGGGGACATCGAGGCCCCCGTCACGGCTGCGCATTGCATGCATGTCCCCTCGATAGGGGACAGCAATGCCAGCGCGACTGAATCGACGCTGAAGTGATAAAGGATTCAACCAAGCTGCCTCGGTTGTCTTGACCGCCTCGAACGGCCACAGTAGTGATGTCGGACGGGGCGCTCGGGGGAGCCTCCGCGAGACAGCCAGGGCTTCGGGGGAAGCACTGGAACGGCTGCAGGGTTCGGGGGAACCACCAGCCACGGCATCATCACGGCCGGCCGGATCGGGGGATCTGACGGACGAGCATCCGGGTTCGGGGAACCACGATGCAGCTCTCGCCCCATCGGGGATGGACGGCGAGACACCAGACGGGCCCGGGAGCGCAGCTCCCGGGCCCGAGTCGTGTCCGGTTCCCTTGCCTAGCCGACGTTGCCGTGGTGCGGTGGGCGCTCGGCCATGAGCCGCTGCTCGGCCGGTCCGATCAGCCGCGGGCCCCGGCGCACGGTGGGCACCAGCCCGTCGACACCCAGCAGCCGCCGGACCTCCTTCAGCACCGCCCCGTAACGAGCAAAGCCCACTGCGGCCAGCAGGTCGCGCTCCACCGCCAGCGGCCAGGCCCGCTCCTCGTCCTGGCAGGTCTGGCGCAGCTGCTGCACCCGCTCTGCAGGCCAACCAGCGGCCGCCAGCGACTCGACCACCCGTTGGGGGTCCTCGGCGGCACCGTCGATTCGCTCCCCCACCAGGGCGAGCGAGACGGCCTGCAGCAGCTCAGCCACCCAGCACGATCCCGTCGGGGATCGTGGTGGGCTCGTCGGCCTCCACCACGGCATCACCGGTGACCACCACGTCGCGGCCGAAGGTCACGTCGCCGTTCACGGTCAGGCTGGTGGCCTTCACCAAGGACGGCGGGTTGGGGATGCGTCGCTCGAAGTCCTGCACCAGCTTGTAGTGCTTGTCCAGCTTGATCGCCGGGGTCTTGGCCCGGGCCACCAGGCGGTTGGCCTCGTCGAGCTCGTAGAGGTCGGAGCGCAGCAGCAGCAGCTCGTTGGTGGTCTTCACCGGCAGGAAGCGCTCGCGACCCACGCAGATGGCCGTCGCGCCAGCGAAGACCTCGATGGCCGCACCCATGGCGCTCTCGATCTGCACCACGGCCGGTGAGGAGGAGTCGGACGGGTCCACCGTCTTCTCGTTGCGGATCAGCGGCAGCCCCAGCACCGAACCGCGCTCGCGCAGGGTGTCACGCAGCTGCACCAGGTCGAACCAGAGGTTGTTGGTGTGGAAGAAGGGGTGCCGGTGCTCGTCGGTGAAGTAGTCCATCTCCTCCGGGGGGCACTGGGCGGTGTCTCGCAGCACCAGCTGGCCGTCCGCCTTGCGCACGGCCAGGTGCCCGCCCTTGCGATCGTTGACGGTACGCACGCACACCTCGGCGGCATAGGGAGCGCCGCTGGCGGCGAACCAGCCCGCCATCCGCGCATCCGGCGCCGCACCCAGGTTGTCGCCATTGCTCACCGAGGCGTAGCGGAAGCCGGCCTCCACGAGCTGGTCCAGCACGCCGGAGCCCTCCAGCGCGGTGTAGAGGTCACCGTGGCCCGGCGGGCACCACTCCAGGGTGGGGTCGGCGGGCCACTCGACGGGCGTCAGGTCGTCGGCTCGCAGCTTGGGCTCCTGGTTCTGTACGAAGTCCAGCGGCAGGCCGTCGACGACCAGCTCCGGGTACTTCGCCAGCGCCGCCAGGGTGTCGGACTGGGTGCGGAAGGAGTTCATCAGCAGCAGCGGCAGCTTCACGCCGTGCTCACGACGGGCGGCCAGCACCTGCCCGGCGATGATGTCCAGGAAGGTCTTGCCCTCCCGCACCTCCAGCAGGTTCTTCGCCTTGTCCAGGCCCATCGAGGTACCCAGCCCACCGTTCAGCTTGATCACCACGGTCTGCGCGAAGGCCTCGCGGGCCTGCTCCGCGTCGACCTCGAGGTCCTCCAGCCGGGGCAGGTCGGTCAGCGGCTCGATGCTGTCCTCCGGGATCAGTCCGGTGGCCCCGGACTCCACCTGCCGGTAGTAGTCGCCGAAGACCTGGACGGCCGCCTCGGCCACGCCGGCTTCACGCATCTTCTGGATGGCCAGTTCAAGACCCTTGTCGCTCATGGTCCGATCCTAGGCGACCCGCACGAGGGCATGGGAAGAGCGGCCCCGCACGAAGGGCCCAAGGCCGTCTACCCACCCCCAGGAGACATGCAACGTGCGGAGTCGCTCTCAGGTGCAACAGTAGGTGGCGCCCAGCCCTGCGAACCGCTCCTGACCAGATGCTTCAGCCCCTCCTCAGCCCTCGGGAGGGGTACTGTCCGGGGGCTCTTCCACGCCGGTCCGTGGCGCGCGGCCGGCACAGGACGACGCCCCCGGGGCCGGACCGAATTGGTCCCGCCCGGGGGCGCCACTAGTCTTGGGGGAGCACGTCGCACGCGACGGGCACGGCCCTGTAGCTCAGGGGATAGAGCAATGGTTTCCTAAACCATGTGTCGGATGTTCGAATCATCCCAGGGTCGCCATGCACCACCCCGGCCGCCGGTCGGCGGCGGTGGCTCAGTTGGCGGCCTGCGCCTGCTTCTTCAGCTCCTCCATGTCGAGCTCCTTGATCTGACCCACCAGCTGGTCCAGCTGGCTGGCGTTCAGCATGCCCGCCTGGCGGAAGACCAGCATGCCGTCGCGGAAGGCCATGATGGTGGGGATGGAGCTGATCTCCAGGCCGGCGGCCAGGTCACGCTCCTCCTCGGTGTCCACCTTGGCGAAGGTGACGTCCTCGTGGCGCTCGGAGGCGGCGTCGTAGATGGGGGCGAAGCGCATGCAGGGGCCGCACCAGCTGGCCCAGAAGTCCACCAGCACGATGCCGTTGTCGTTGATGGTGCTGGCGAAGGTGTCCTTGTCGATCGCGACGGGTGCCATGGTGATTCCTTTGCTCGAGGTCTGTGGCGCCTGCTGGACGCCGTGCACTGGTTTCAACGATGCCGCCCGGCGCAGTATTCCGAGCCCTACTTGATGGCCACCACGCGACGCATCGGCACGGGCACGTCGAGCTGGCCCTCCGCGGCTGCTCGGGCCGCCATCCAGTCGACGGCCGCCGCCACCCGTTCCGGACGGGTGTGCGGCAGGTAGAAGGAGCTGGTGAGCAACTCGGCGTCCTCGCGGCTGCGCACCGCGAAACGGTAGCGCTCGCGGGCGTCCTCGGCCTTGCGCAGCCCGTGCTCGGCCAGCAGCTGGCCCACGGTCAGCTCGATCTGCACCGGGAACTGCGGGGTGGTCTGCAGCAGGCGGGTCAGGCGGCCGGCCACCCGCAGGTCGGCCACGCTCAGCGGCCGCACGGTGGGCACCAGCCCCACCAGCACCCCGCCGGGACGCAGCACCCGGGCGATCTCGTCGAGCAGCGTGGCGGTGGGCTGGATCACCGCCAGGCCCAGGGCGGTGACCACGCAGTCGAAGCTCTCGTCGCGGAAGGGCAGGGCGCGGCCGTCGGCCAGCGCCAGCGGCCCCTCGCCGGACTGGCGTGCCCGCTCCACCTCCGCGGTGGAGATGTCGATGCCGACCACGGTGCGGCCCTCGCGTCGCAGCTCTCGCTCCAGGGCCCCGGAGCCGCAGCCGATGTCCAGCACGGTGACAGCCGAGGAGCTCACCGCCCGCGCCAGCCAACGGTAGGGGTGGTGGCCGGCGATGCAGCGCCGCAGCACCTGCTCGGTGATGCCGGGACGCTCGGCATGGAACTCCGCCAGGTACTCGCTCCAGTCAGCCATGCGACCAGACTAGTGAGCGCTCAGGCCTGCGCCCGGGCCAGGGCGGCGATGATGTCGTCGCCGATCTGCCGCAACAGACTGCCCTGCCCCACCGGGTGACCGGCGACGGTGGAGATCAGCGCGGACAGGCCCGGCAGCGCCTCGTCGGGATCGGTGGGCACGGCGCCGACCAGCGGGTTGGAGCCGTCGGGCCACTGGATGCTCAGCTTCTGCCAGGTGCGCACCCATCCCTCGCTGATCTCGGCCACCGAGGGCACGCCGAAGAAGTGGCCCACCGGCGCGTGGTGGCGCAGCGCCACCAGCGGGCTGTCCAGGTAGACCAGCGCCAGCCGCAGCCGGCCGTCCAGGTCGCGACGGGTGTCGCGGTCCCAGCGCAGCGCCCAGGAGCAGGGATTGGGGCAGGTGGGCCCCACATCGGGGCGCTCACCGGCCTCGATGGTCTCGTGGTTCATGGCGCAGACTGCCAGCGTGTCACCCAGCCGGGAGTGGAACTTGTCCAGGTAGCTGGTGAAGCCCACCTGGTCGCCGGCCGAGGCGTTGACGGCCCGACGGGCGGTGGCGCGCATGGCGGAGTTGTGCGGGCAGGCCGGGTCATCGGTGCCCCAGCGCTCCCCCACCTGGCCGGCCAGCTGCAGCGGATCGCCGCCGTGGCCCAGCTGCTGCTCCCAGGCCAGCTGGCACAGGTACTCCCCGATCAGGTGGGCGGTGACCACCAGGGCCTGCGGCTCGCCGCGCTCCGCGCGCAGGTTCAGCACCTCCAGCATCAGCTGGTACAGCGGCACCAGCGAGGCCAGCGCGCCGCGCGCCTCGTCGCGAGGACCCTTGGGGAAGCTGCAGGCGCGCAGCTGCTCGGCCCACGGCCGGTCGGCGACGGAATCGGCCAGCTCACCGAAGTCCTCGGCGTCCAGCGAGAGCACCCGCTGGGCCACCACCGCCAGCCGATGCGCCTCCACAATGGCGGGATCGTCATCACCCTCGCGCAGCCGCACGTTGAGCATGGACAGCGCGGTGTCGTACCAGTGCTGCTCGCACAGGGCGACGAGTGCCTCGGCGCTGATCATCCCTGCTCGCGCGATACGAACAGCCCCTCGGCGACCCCCAGCCCGATCTCGCAGGCCAGACCGTCGGCCTCCAGGGCCACGACACCCTTCTCCTTGGTGGCGGTGAACTGCACGCCGGGCGCGATGCCGGTGGCGGCCAGCACGCCCATGGTCTGCGGGTCGGTCTGCAGGTGCTCGCTCATCCGGCGCAGCACCACGGTGACCGGCTCAGGGCCCAGCTCGACGGTGAGCGGCACGACGCCGTCACGGAAGCGCTGCGAGGCGGCCTGCCCACCCAGCTGGTCCAGCCCCGGGATCGGATTGCCGTAGGGCGACAGCTCCGGTGCCTTGAGGATGTCCACCAGGCGACGCTCCACGTCCTCGCTGATCACGTGCTCCCAGCGGCAGGCCTCGTCGTGGACGAACTCCCACTCCAACCCGATCACGTCCACCAGCAGCCGCTCGGCCAGGCGGTGCTTGCGCATCACGGAGACGGCCAGCCGCTCGCCCTGCTCGGACAGCTCGATGGTGCGGTCCTCGTGCACGGTGAGCAGCCCGTCGCGCTCCATCCGGGCGACGGTCTGCGAGACGGTCGGGCCGCTCTGGTGCAGCCGCTCCGCGATCCGCGCCCGCAGCGGGACGATGCCCTCCTCCATCAGCTCGTAGATGGTGCGCAGGTACATCTCGGTGGTGTCGATCAGGTCACTCACGGTGCTGCTCCTCGGGTCTGCGGGCCTGGCGGGACGGTCCGGGCGTCGGGACCGGCACTGCCCAGCGATACAACGCCGCCCACCGGCACACTATTTCAGGTTGTGGCGGCCTGCTTCCAGTGGCCATGGCGCATCACGCGCAGCAGGCGTGCGCCATCGCCCAGCAGGCAGACATCCGCGCGGCAGCCGGGGGCCAGCCGGCCCACCGTGTCCAGGCCGTGGGCCGCGGCCGGCGTCGTGCTGGCCATCCGGCTGGCGGTGGCCAGGGCCACCCCGTGGGCCACCAGGAAGCGCACGGCGCGATCCATGGTGAGCGTGGACCCGGCGATCGCGCCGGGGCGGCCGTCGGGCTCGACGATGCGGGCGGTGCCCCGGCTGACCTGCACCGGCAGCTCGCCGAGCTGGTAGCGCCCGTCGGCGCAGCCGGTGGCGCTCATCGCGTCGGTGACCAGGGCGACGCGGTTCGCCCCCGCGGCCGCCAGGGCCATCAGGGCCACCTCGGGGGCCAGGTGGACGCCGTCGCAGATCAGCTCCACCACCACCCGCTCGTCGTCCAGCAGCACCGGCACCGGCCCGGGTTCGCGGTGGTGGATGGGGCGCATGGCGTTGAACAGGTGGGTGGCCACCCGGGCGCCGGCGTCGACGGCCGCGCGAGTGGTGGCGGCATCGGCGTCGGAGTGCCCGAAGGCGGGCACCACCCCGGCGGCGGCGAGCAGCTCGACGGCCGACATCCCGCCCTGCCGTTCGGGAGCGAGGGTCACCATCCGCACGGTGCCGGCGCCCGCCTCCAGCAGGGCGTGCAGCAGCTCGGGGCGGGGGTCGCAGAGCAGCTCCTCGGGGTGGGCGCCCTTGCGCTCCGGCGCCAGGAAGGGACCCTCCAGGTGGATGCCGGCCAGTTCGCCGGACTCCACCAGCCCGCGCAGCCGGGCCACCTGCTCCACCGCCTGCTCGGGCGCGGCAGTGACGGTGGAGGCGAACAGGCTCGTGGTGCCGTGGGCCCGGTGGTGCTCGATGGCGGCCGCCACCCGTGCCGGGTCCGGATCGGTGAAGTCGGCGCCGGCGCCGCCGTGGCAGTGGCTGTCCACGAAGCCGGGCACCAGGCTCCCATCCAGCAGTTCGGCGTCGTCGGTGATCCCCTCGTGGACGGCGACGATCCACCCGTCGTGCAGCTCGAGGGTGAGGGGACGGGGCACGTCGTCCAGGCCGGTCACGACGCTGTGGCTGGCGATCCGCATGGTCAGCGCTTCACGACCACGACGGCGGCCGCGGCCAGCGAGATCAGCGCCGCGGCGGCCAGCGCCAGCTTGGTGCCGGTGTTGGCGGCGGCACCGCCCCGGGCCTGCTCGGCGGCCGAGGAGGGGCTGGGGCTGGCAGCGGTCGGGGTGGGACTCGCCGGGGCCGGCGCGACGGAGGCGAGGCTGGTCGGCAGCGCCACCTGCGCCAGCGTCGTCGGCTTGCCCCCGGTGACCACCAGCTGGCTGCCGGCCAGCGCCGGGCTGACGGCCTGACCTTGGGCATTGGCGGGCAGCTGGGCAGAGGCCACCTGCTTCCAGCCGTCCACCTCGTAGACGTGCAGCGAGGTCAGGGTGCGCACCACGAGCCGGGTGCCGTCGGCAGTGAAGACCATGTCGGTGGTGTTGTCCGGCAGGTCGGCCACGCGCTCCATGCGGTTCGTCGGCCCGCCGGAGACCGGCTCGCCGGTGCGGTACAGGCCTGGACGGGTGCCACGGGTGGCGACGTAGATCCGTCCCAGCCGGCTGACCGCCATGGCCTTGGCGTCCTGCGGCTGGTCCGGGTAGGCGAGCACGTAGCGGCGGTGCTGGGCGGTGGTGCCGTAGCCCAGGTCACCGATCCGGTAGACGCTGATGGTCTCGCGGCTCTCGTCGGCATCGCCCACGTCGCCCATCCAGACCCGCTGGTCGTGGAAGACGGTCGACTCGACGTCCACCACCTTGGCGCCGTAGGAGACCTGGCCGGCGAGCGTGCCGTCAGCACTGAAGGCGCGCACCACGCCGCTGCTGCGATCGGCGCTCCAGTAGACCTTGCGGCCGGCGTCCGCGGCAAGGCCGGTGACCTCACCGGCCTGCTCGTCCAGCACAGTGTCCTCGGCCAGCGCCACCGGTGCGAGGGCGAGCAGGAGGACGCCGGACAGGGCTCCGGCGGCAGCGGCACGACGACGGGTGGGGCTCACGGATGACATCTCCTGGTCCGGCGCCTCAGCGCCACAGCGCACCCACGACGACCAGCACCACGAGCCCGAACAGGACCCCGGAGACCACCATGCGACGAGAGCGCGGATTCACGGCCCCCACTGTATGCCCCGCCAGCCCACCGGTGGTCGCGGGAGGCTAGCGTGTGCTCATGGGTGAGCTGCGACTGTATGCCATCTCCATCGACCAGGCCCGCGACATGGTGGGCGCCGTCCCGCAGGAGGCCGAGCGGCTGCGCGCCGTGGCCCGCGAGGGCTTCCGCGTGGAGCCGCCGAGGCCGGCGCCGAGGGGCCTGCTGGCCAAGCTGGGACCGCTGCTGCGACATCCCCCGGACGCCCCGGTGCTGCCGCACGGCCACCCGCTGCCCAGCGATGTCGACGCCCTGCTGGCCGGCCGCTATGTGCAGCCCGAACGGCTGCGCCCCGCCTGGCGGGTGGTGGAGGCCTGGCTGGCCCACGACGGCCGCGGCCACCTGGTGCTGCCCACCAGCCGCGCCGTCTTCGAGCAGACCGAGTTCGAGCTGGCCCGTGCCGGCCTGTCCAGCGACTTCGCGCTGGGCCGGCTGATGCTGGGCGATCCGCGCATCGGGCTGCGTCCGGTGCCGGGGATGCGCGTCGGCTACGCCAAGAACCGCCAGGTGCTGGCCACCTCCCGCGCCCTGGCGCAGGTGCTGCCGCAGGTGCAGCCCACCACCCGGGAGCGCCTGGAACCGCTGGCCGACTTCCTGGCCTCCTGCGAGACCTGGAGCCGACCGGAACGGCCCGACGAGTCCGGCCGGCAGAGCGCACCGGACCTGGTGGCCGTCCTCGACGAGAGCGACCAGCCGGCCTGAGCCGGCTGGTCCGCCCGACCCGTCGGCTCAGTCGGGCTTCACCACCAGCAGCAGGTCTCCGCCCTCCAACTGGGTGGTGCCGTGCAGCACCACGCGCTGCACCGTGCCCGCCACCGGCGTGGTGATGGAGGCCTCCATCTTCATCGCCTCGATGGTGGCCACCGTGTCGCCCGCCGCCACCCTGTCCCCCTCGGCGGCAGTGACGGTGACCGCCCCGGCGAAGGGCGCAGCGACATGGCCCGGGTTGCCGGGATCGGCCTTCTCGGCCGCGGCCACCTCGGCCTTGATCGAGGTGTCGCGCACCCGCACCGGCCGCATCTGGCCGTTGAGCAGGGCGTGGACGGTCCGCTTGGCCTTCTTGTCCGGCTCGCTGATGGCCTCCAGCTCGAAGATCAGCTCGACGCCCTTGTCCAGTGCGACGGTGGTCTCCTCGCCGCGGGTGAGCCCGTAGAGGTAGGGCAGGGTGGGCATCACGGACAGGTCGCCGTAGGTCTCGCGGTAGCTCTCGAAGTCCTGGGTGGGGCCGGGGAAGAGCAGCCGGTTCAGCGTCTCCTGCCGGGTACGGCCACCCTGCTCCAGCAGGGCCAGGTCCTCGTCGGGCACCTCGGTGATGCGCACCGGGGACTTGCGTCCCTGCAGGGCGCGGGAGCGGAAGGGCTCCGGCCAGCCACCCTCGGGCTGGCCCAGCTCGCCGTTCAGGAAGCCGATCACCGAGTCCGGGATGTCGAACTTCTGCGGATCGGCCTCGAAGTCGGCCGGGTCCGCGCCCACCGCCACCAGGTGCAGCGCGAGGTCGCCCACCACCTTGGAGCTGGGGGTCACCTTGGTGGGGCGGCCCAGGATCTTGTCGGCCGCGGCATACATCGCCTCGATCTGCTCGAACTTCTCCCCCAGGCCCAGCGCGATCGCCTGCTGGCGCAGGTTGGACAGCTGGCCGCCGGGGATCTCGTGGTCGTAGACCCGGCCCGTGGGGGCGGGCAGTCCCGACTCGAAGGGTCGGTAGACCTTGCGCACCGCCTCCCAGTAGGGCTCCAGCTCGGTGACCGCACGGGCGTCGAGCTTGGTCTGCTCCGGGGTGTTGGCCAGCGCCAGCACCAGCGCGCTCATCGGCGGCTGGCTGGTGGTGGCCGACATCGGTGCGCTGGCGACGTCGACGATGTCGACGTCGGCCCGGATCGCCTCCAGCAGTGTGGCGAGCTGGCCGCCGGCCGTGTCGTGGGTGTGCAGCGCCAGCGGGACGCTCGGGAACTCCTCGCGCAGGGCGGTGACCAGCTTCACCGCAGCCGGGGGCCGCAGCAGGCCGGCCATGTCCTTGATGGCCAGGATGTGGGCACCGGCGTCGACGCACTTGCGGGCCAGTTCCACGTAGTAGTCGAGGGTGTAGATGGTCTCGGCCGGGTCGTTCAGGTCACCGGTGTAGCACAGCGCCACCTCGGCGATGGCCGTCTTCGTCTCCAGCACCGCCTCGATCGCGGGGCGCATCTGCTCCACGTCGTTCAGGGCGTCGAAGATGCGGAAGACGTCGACGCCGACGGCCGCGGCCTCCTGCACGAAGGCCCGGGTCACCTCCACCGGGTACGGGGTGTAGCCGACGGTATTGCGGCCGCGCAACAGCATCTGCAACAGCGTGTTCGGCATGGCCTCGCGGAGCTTGGCGAGCCGCTCCCACGGATCCTCGCCCAGGAAGCGCAGGGCGACGTCGTAGGTGGCCCCGCCCCAGCACTCGACGCTGAACAGTTCCGGCAGCATCCGGGCGTAGTAGGGCGCGACCGTCAGCAGGTCACGGCTGCGCACCCGGGTGGCCAACAGGCTCTGGTGGGCGTCGCGGAAGGTGGTGTCGGTCACCTCGACGCCCGACTGCTCGCGGACCTGACGGCTGAAGGCAGCGGGGCCCAGGTCCAGCAGCCGCTGGCGCGGCCCGGCGGGCACCGGAGCGGTCAGGTCGACGCCGACGGGCAGCTTCTCGGCCGGGTCCAGATTGGTGAGCGGCTCGCCATTGGGCTTGTTGACCGTCACGTCACCGAGCCAGCGCAGCATCTTCGTGCCGCGGTCGGCCGGGGTGCGGGAGGTGAGCAGGTAGGGACGCTCGTCGATGAAGCTGGTCGAGATGACGCCGCTGGCGAAGTCGGGCTCGTCGAGCACCGCCCGCAGGAAGGGCATGTTGGTGCTGACGCCACGGATCCGGAACTCGGCCAGAGCGCGACGGGCACGGTTGATCGCGGTCTCGAAGTCGCGGCCGCGGGCGGTCATCTTCACCAGCATCGAGTCGAAGTGGCCGCTGATCTCCACCCCGGTGGCCACGGTCCCACCGTCCAGCCGGATGCCGGCGCCGGAGGCCGAGCGGTAGGCGGTGATGGTGCCGGTGTCCGGGCGGAAGCCGTTGGCGGGGTCCTCGGTGGTGATGCGGCACTGCAGGGCGGCACCGCGGATCTCCAGCGTGTCCTGCGACAGGCCCAGCTCGGCGAGGCTCTCGCCGCCGCAGATCTGCATCTGCGACTGCACCAGGTCGACGTCGGTGATCTCCTCGGTGACGGTGTGCTCCACCTGGATGCGCGGGTTCATCTCGATGAAGTGGTGTTCCCCGGCGCGCGGCCCTTCCGTCTCCACCAGGAATTCGACGGTGCCGGCGCAGGAGTAGTTGATGGACTGGGCGAAGTTCACCGCATCCGAGCAGAGGGCGGCCCGCAGTTCGTCGCTGAGGTGCGGCGCGGGGGCGATCTCGATCACCTTCTGGTGACGACGCTGGATGGAGCAGTCCCGCTCGAACAGGTGCATCACATTGCCGTGCTGGTCGGCCAGGATCTGCACCTCGATGTGGCGTGGACGGCCCACGGCCTGCTCCAGGAAGACCGTGGCATCGCCGAAGGCGCTCTCGGCCTCGCGCATGGCGGCACCCATCGCCTCGGCCAGGTCCTCGCGACGGTTCACCCGTCGCATCCCTCGGCCACCGCCACCGGCGACGGCCTTGACGAAGATGGGGAAGCCGATCTCGTCGGCCTGCTGCGTGAGCCACTCGACGTCGGTGGACGGGTCGCAGGAGCGCAGCGTGGGGATGCCGGCGGCCTTGGCCGCGGCCAGGGCACGGACCTTGTTGCCGGCCAGCTCGAGCACCTCCGGCGGCGGTCCGACGAAGGTGATGCCCGCATCGACGCAGGCCTGCGCCAGGTCCGGGTTCTCGCTCAGGAAGCCGTAGCCGGGGTAGATGGCGTCGGCGCCGGCGTGCTTGGCGACGCGGATGATCTCGTCGATGTCCAGGTAGTTGCGCACCGGGTGGCCCGGCTCGCCGATCTGGTAGGACTCGTCGGCCTTGAGGCGGTGCTCGGAGGCGCGGTCCTCCCAGGGGTAGATGGCGACGGTCTTCAGGCCCAGCTCGTAGGCGGCTCGGAAGGCACGGACGGCGATTTCGCCGCGATTGGCAACCAGGACTTTCGTGAACATGGACCCAACCTATCGCCAGGCGGTGTGACCAATGTCACACGGCGGTCATTGATGGACACCCCTTGACAGCCGCGGTGCCCCCTTCAACCGAGGGCCCGCACCCCGTCCGCACCGAAAGGCCCCCGCCCCCACCGAAGGCTCACCATCCGCACCTGGGGGACCCGATCCACATGTTCGAACATGCGGATCAGGCCCCTTGGGTGCGGATGGTGAGAACAGTGGCGATGTGACACACGGGACGCCAGGGGGCCACTACTCCGACGGAAACCCTCAGGGGCGCCGACGAACAACCAGGGCCACGGCGCAGAGTTCCTGACGGTGGGCCGCAAAGGTGCGTCGCATCCCCAGCACCCGTCGGCGGGCCTCGGGCCTGCGGAGCAGGTTCACCAGGATCCGCACCAGGCCCACGACTCCCTCGTCGGCCAGCATTCGGCGCGGCTCGAGCAGGGCCATCTCCGTGGTCTGCGACCACTCGACGTCGTAGCCCTCTTCGTCGAAGAGCTGCCGCCATTCGGCGAGCGTCAACGGGCGGGCATTGACCTTGATGGCTCGCGCCAGGTCCTTGCGGATGTCCTCCTTGACCTGCTCGTCCAACTCGTCCGGACGCAGGCCCAGCTCGTGGATGGCATAGCGGCCGCCCGACTCCAGCACTCGTCGGACCTCGGCCAGGATCTCCCGCTTGCCGCGCTCGGACTGCATCGTGAGCATGGCCTCCCCTACGACAAGATCCGCGCTCGCTTCCGGCAGCCCGGTCTGCTCGGCGCTGCCCAGGTGCACCTGGCCACGGGAGCCGATCACCGCGCGCACCGTGTCCGCGGCCTGCGGGTCACGCTCGACGGCCTGGTAGCCGGCCGGCTGGAGGTCTAGCAGCCGCGCAGCCGTGACGCCAATCCCCGGCGCCAGCTCCACCACCCGCCGACCCGCCGGTTCCGCCGCCGCGAGCATTGCCTCGGTGAGCTCCCGACCACCGGGACGCAGCACCCGCTTGCCCAGGGAGGCCAGCACCCAGTGCCCCTGCTGACCGCCCCCCGGACGCGCCTGGTCGAGCTCCTGCTCGTCGGTCTGGTCCACGCCTCGCTGCATGATGGCCCTTTCGTTCGCCGAGTCTTTAGGTTAGGTTTACCTAAACCATTAACCAAGGAGCATTCCGTGTCAAATGAACAGCTTGAGGAATTCGCACCCGAGGATCCCCGTGCGGGTCACGTCGACCAGGGGGATGACGCCGGCCAGACCGACGGCGTCGCCACCTACGTCGCCAGCGCCTTCGACCAGTCCGCCTCGCGCGGCGGCCGGCCCGGTGCCACGGCCGTGGTGGACAACGAGACCACCAAGGTGGTCGCCTTCGAGTTCGCGGCCGGCGACGAGCTGAAGGAACACGCCGCCCGGCATCCGGTGCTGATCCAGGTGCTGCGGGGACGGGTGGACTTCACGCTGCCGGACCGCACCGTCGAGCTCGTGCCGGGCTCCTTGCTGCACCTGACCCCGATGCTGCGGCATGCGGTGCGCGCCACCGAGCCCACCACGCTCACGGTGACCATGCTGCTTCCCCGCTGACCCGAGCCTGTCGAGCAGCAGAAAGGGCCGACACCGTGGAAGGTGTCGGCCCTTGGGTACCGGCCCATCCGGCCGGAGACTTCTGTCCGAACCGGAATGTTACGCCGCAGCCCGGCCGTACCTCCAACCGGGGGCGGCGACGGGCCTCAGATCTTGTCCACCAGGCTCATCAGGATGCCCTGGGCGAAGTACACGACGAACAGCGCCGAGACCGCCCACAGCAGCGGGTGCACCTGCTTGGCCTTTCCCTTGATCAGCTTGATCAGGCAGTAGACGATGAAGCCCGCACCGATGCCGGTGGTGATCGAGTACGCGAAGGGCATCAGCACGATCGTCAGGAAGGCGGGGATGCCGTCCTCGACGTCGTCCCAGTCCACGTGCGCCACCTGGCTCATCATCAGGTAGCCGACGAAGGCCAGCACCGGGGCCGCGGCCTCGGACGGGATCATGTCGACGATGGGCGTCAGGAAGATGCTCAGCAGGAAGGCGATGCCGGTGACCACCGAGGCCAGACCGGTGCGGGCGCCCTCGCCGACACCGGCCGCGGACTCGATGTAGGAGGTGTTGGACGAGACGCCGCCCAGGCCACCGGCGATCGCGGCCACCGAGTCGACCATCAGGATCTCCTGCAGGTGCTCCGGGTTGCCCTGCTCATTGAGCAGCCCGCCCTCCTGGCCGACGGCCACCACGGTGCCGACGGTGTCGAAGAAGTCGGCCAGCAGCAGGCTGAAGACCAGCAGCACCAGGCCCAGGAAGAGCTTGGAGCTGAAGTGGCCGTCCTGCGTGAAGGCGCCCAGCATGTCCACCCGGCCCAGGGTGCCGAAGTCGGGGCTGGCGAAGTCACCGGCGCTGGGCAGGCTCGGCACGTTCAGCGCCCACCCGGTGGCCTTCTTGCTGCCGTCGGCCTGGAAGGTGGGGCCGATCTTGAAGATCGACTCCACGACCACGGCCAGCACCGAAGTGGTGAGGATGGAGATCAGCATGGCGCCGCGCACCTTGCGGGTGTAGAGCAGCACCAGCAGCAGGAAGCCGGTGATGCAGACGGCGATCGGCCAGCCCATCAGGGAGCCGTTGACGCCCAGCTCCACCGGCGGGCTGCCGGCCGGCTTGCGGACCACTCCGGCGTCCATCAGGCCGACGAAGGTGACGAACAGGCCGATGCCGACGCTGATCGCGGTGCGCATGGCCGGCGGCACGGCACGGAAGACCGCGGTGCGCACGCCAGTGAGCACCAGCAGGGTGATCAGGATGCCCTCCCAGACCACCAGGCCCATCGCCTGCGGCCAGGTCATCTGCGGGGCGATGGCATAGGCCAGCATGGCGTTGAGGCCCAGGCCGGTGGCCAGGCCCAGCGGGTAGCGGCCCCAGACGCCCATCAGGATGGTGACCAGGCCGGCGACCAGGGCGGTGCCCACCGCCACCATCATCTTGGCGTCACCCACCGCGGCCCAGTCCACCTGGGTGCGGGCGGCGTCGAGGAACTTGGGGGCGCCGGAGATCAGGTTTCCGTTCCGGTCGGCCTCCGAGCCGATGATGATCGGGTTCAGCGCGATGATGTAGGCCATCGTGAAGAAGGTCACCAGGCCGCCGCGCACCTCCTGCCCGACGCTCGACCCACGACGGGTGATCTCGAACCATCGGTCCATCGCGGACAGGGAGCCGTCGTCGTGCTGACGGCCGGGCGGCGCGGTGCGGGCCGCCTTGGGGCTGTTCATGACCATGGCGGCATCGTACGGGCAGCCTGCCGCAGCCCTCGACCGGCCGCGCGCTGTCTCGGGGTCTGGTCAGCCCCAGCCGGATGCGTCGAGGGCGGTTGAGAAATGTCACACACCCCCGAATTGAACACTGTTCAATTGCGCTGCTAGCGTCGCGCCCATGACTCACCCCGCAGCGCTGCTGGAGGCCGACCGTCGCCACCTGTGGCACCCCTACGCCAGCACCGCCGAACCCGGCCCGCTGCGCTGCGTCACCGAGGCCCACGGCACCCGTCTGGTGCTCGACGACGGAACCGGCCCGGTGGAGGTGGTGGACGCCATGGCCTCCTGGTGGTGCCAGGTGCACGGCTACCGCAACCCGGTGCTGGACCGTGCCCTGCACGAGCAGGTGGACCGGTTCAGCCATGTCATGTTCGGCGGCCTGACCCATGCCGGCGCCGTCGGCCTGGCCGAACGGCTGGTGGCCATGACCCCCGACCCGCTGCAGCGCGTCTTCCTGGCCGACTCCGGGTCGGTGGCCATGGAGGTGGCCCTCAAGCTGGCCCGGCAGTACCAGGTGGCCCGCGCCGGTGGCCGGCCCACCCGACGGATGCGCTGCGCGGCGCTGCGCGGTGCCTACCACGGCGACACCTGGGGCGTGATGGCGCTGTGCGATCCCGAGGGCGGGATGCACGCGATGTATGCGGGGGCCGTGGAGCAGCACCTCTTCCTGCCCCGCCCGCCCGGCTTCGCGGCAGACGAGGCGCAGCTGCAGTCGTGGGCCGAGCAGGCGCGCGCGCTGGTGCACGCGCATCGCGACGAGCTGGCGGCCATCGTCGTCGAGCCTGTCCTGCAGGGAGCCGGCGGGATGTGGCCCTGGGCACCGGCGGCGCTGCGGGAGCTGCGCGCACTCGCCGACACCTACGAGCTGCTGCTGGTGGCCGACGAGATCGCCACGGGCCTGGGCCGCACCGGCCGGCTCTGGGCCTGCGACTGGGCCGAGGTGGTGCCCGACGTCCTGGTGCTGGGCAAGGCGATGACCGGCGGCTACTGCACCCAGGCCGCGGTGGTGGCCACCGAACAGGTGGCGCGCACCGTGAGCCAGGGCTGTGGCGCCCTGATGCACGGGCCCACCTTCATGGCCAACCCGCTGGCCTGCGCCGTCTCCTCGGCCAGCCTGGACCTGCTGGCCGACGGCTGGCAGCACCAGGTGCCCGCCCTGGAGCAGGGGCTGCGATCCGGTCTGGCGGGGCTGCAGGACCACCGCGGGGTCACCGACGTGCGCGTGCTGGGCGGCACCGCCGCCGTCGAGCTGACCCGGCCCGTCGACCTGCCGCTGGCCACTCGGGTGGCGATCGAGCACGGGGTCTGGCTGCGTCCCTTCCGCAACCTGGTCTACGCGATGCCGCCCTATGTCTGCACCGCCGAGGACCTGGCCACCATCACCGGCGCCATGCGCGCCGTCGTCGACGCCCTCACGGAGGAAGCATGTTGAGCCTGGAGGACCTGCGCGAGGGCATCACGATCGTCACCGGCACCGACACCGACGTGGGCAAGACGGTGGCCACCGCGGTGCTGACCCGATGGCTGATGGACCGCGGCGTCGCCACCACGGTCTGCAAGCCCGCCCAGACCGGCCTTTCTCCCGACGAGCCCGGCGACCTGGCCCAGGTGGCCCGGTTGACCGGCCTTGACGAGCAGCACCTGGTGGAGTTCACCCGCTTGCCGGAACCGTTGGCCCCCACCACCGCCGCTCGCCGCGCCGGCATCACGCTGCCCGGCGTCGGCGAGCTGGCCGACCGGCTGGTCGCGCTCTCGCGGGACTGCGAGGCGCTGCTGGTGGAAGGAGCGGGCGGCGTGCTGGTGGGCCTCGACGACGAGGGCCGCACGGTGCTGGACCTCGCCCATGAGCTGACCCGACGGGGCCATCGACCCTCCATCGTGCTGGTCACCCGCGCCGGGCTCGGCACCCTCAACCACACCGGGCTGAGCCTGTCCGCCCTGGCCTCCTGCGACCTGGGCCCGGTGGGTCTGGTGGTGGGTTCCTGGCCCCGACGCCCCGGCCTGGCCGAACGCTGCAATGCCGAGGAACTGCCCCACCTGGCCCCGGTGCTGGGCTGGCTGCCCGAGGGTCTCGGCGAAGACCCTGAGGCGGTGGCGCGCACCGCGCTCCAGCTGCCCCAACCGCCCGCTGCGGCCACTGCGGCCCCACGGCCCTCGTGACCAACCTGATCCCCAAGAAGCTTCCGACAAGGAGAACCCATGGACCTCGACCTGATGACCCACACCGCCCTGCGCGGCGAGTCGATCACCCGCGAGCAGGCGCTGCAGGTGCTGCAGGCCCCCGACGCGATGACACTGAGCGTGGTGGCGGCCGCCGGCACCGTGCGCCGCCACTTCTTCGGCAACCAGGTGCTGGTGAACCACCTGGTCAACATCAAGTCCGGGATGTGCCCGGAGGACTGCAGCTACTGCTCCCAGGCCCTGGACTCCACCGCCGGGATCCTGCGCTACAGCTGGCTGCCCCGCGAACAGATCGAGGAGGCGGTGCGCGCCGGACTGGCGCAGGGTGCCTCCACCGTCTGCCTGGTGGCCTCGGGGCGCGGCCCGTCGCGTCGCGAGGTGGAGATGGTGGCCGGGATCGTCGAGGAGCTGAAGGCCGAGCACCCGGAGGTGACGGTCTGCACCTGCCTGGGCTTCCTGGACGAGCCGAAGGCCGAGCGGCTCAAGCAGGCCGGCTCGGACCGCTACAACCACAACCTGAACACCGCCGAGGACCGCTATGGCGAGATCTGCTCCACCCACAGCTATTCCGACCGCGCCGAGACCGTGGCCCATGCCCGTTCCGCCGGGATGGATGCCTGCTCGGGGCTGATCGCCGGCATGGGCGAGAGCGACGAACAGTTGGTGGACGTGGTCTTCAGCCTGCGCGAGCTGGGCGTGGAGTCGGTGCCGGTGAACTTCCTGCTGCCCTTCGAGGGCACCCCGCTGGAAGCGCATCGTGAGCTGAATCCGCTGCGCTGCCTGCGCATCCTGGCGATGGTGCGCCTGGTGCATCCCGACGTGGAGGTGCGCAGCGCCGCCGGCCGCGAGTACCACCTGCGCTCGCTGCAGCCGCTCGCCCTCGAGGTGTGCAATTCCATCTTCCTGGGCGACTACCTCACCAGCGAGGGCCAGGCCGGTGGCGCGGACCTGGAGATGATCCGCGACGCCGGCTTCGAGATCAAGGGCCGGGTGGACTCCACGGTGCTGGCCGGACCGCACGGAACGCCGTCGGTGGCGGTGCGCAGCTGCGGCCAGGGCGGTGCGGAGTCCGGCTGCGGCGGCTGCGGCTCGCAGGGTGGCTGCGGCGACGGTCACGCCCACCAGGCCGAGCCGGACGACGAGCCGCGCGTCGACGCGGCGGGCGTCCCGATCCGGCGTCGCGGTGCCGGAGCCGCCCAGCCCGCCTAGACTCGGACCATGAGCGAGCACCGCCACCTGGTCCAGGCGAAGATCCGCCCCCTCGACGAGGACGGCGTGCAGGTGGCACGCGTGGGCACCGTGCTCTTCGCGGTGATCACGCTCGTGATGTGGCTACGGCTCGACGAGCTGCGCGCCGACGGCGAGCAGTGGTGGCTGTGGACCGGCGTGGCCGGCACCGTGCTGGGCCTGGTGGGCCAGTGGTGGTGCCTGCGTCGCCGCTCACGGCGCACCAGCTAGTCCTGCTGCGCCCACGCTGCCGGCCGCCGAACCCTTGGGCCGGGCTCTTCGCTGGCACCGACCCGCCAGGACACCTGCTTGGACTCCGACCCCGCTCCCTGCACTCCGACCCCGCTCCCTGCACTCCGACCCGGCTGTTGAGGGGTCGAGGCGACGAAAACAGGGCCGAGGCGACGGAAACAGGGTCGAGGCGACGGAAACAGGGTCGAGGCGACGGAAACAGGGTCGGGGCCGGGACCGTCGGACGAGACCGGAGCATCGGCGGCCAGACCCGGGTGGGGAGTGTCACGGCGGCATCTTCACCGGGTGCGTGGACGGCGACTGCCCACCACCTCGCAGCAGGCCGCCGGTCAGGGGCGGAAGCCCGGGACGGTGCGCCCAGCCAGCGCACGCCGGCGGTGAGCCCGCCGGTCCACAGGTCGAAGGTGTGGCCGCCATGGGGCAGCACCTGCGCGCGCACCGTCGTCGGGGCCTTCACCGCGGCCAGGAAGTCGCGGCTGGTGGGCCAGGACTGCGGGTCCTTGCGGGAGGTCTGCACGAACAACCCCACCTGCGGACGGGCCTTCCTGGCCAGCCGCACAAGGTCCAGCCCGGCGGCCTGACGGCTCTCGGCGCCCCACGGGGGCCGGTGCGCGGGCGCCCAGGAAGGCCGCGCATAGCCTCCCAGCGAGATGCCGGCGGCGAAGTCGGAGGGGTGGCGCAGGGTGAGCATGGAGGCGCACCAGCCGCCCATCGAGTAGCCCGCCCAGGCCCAGCCGGTGCGCTGCGGCACCACCCGCAGGTGGGAGCGGACCCAGGTGGGCAGGTCGCGGCCGAGCCAGGTCTCCATCTGGCCGGGGCCATCGGGTCCCATGACGCACTCGGTGTCCATCCCGCCGGGGGTCACGTCGGGCGCCACGGTGATGAAGGGCTGCACCCGGTGGGACTCCACCAGCTGGTCGGTGAGACGCGCCACCGACATCCGGGTGGTCCAGACCGTGGGCGAGCCGGGGATCCCGTGGGCAGCCAGCAGCACCGGGTAGGCGCGGTGGGCATTCTGGGGTAGGTCGTAGCCCTCGGGCAGGATCACCGTCGCTCGCCAGGAACGATGCCCCACGGAGGTGGGCACCTGCACGGTGCGGACCCGGCCGGTCCCCGGCAGCGCCGCCAGCTGGCGTCGGTCCACCCGGGTGACCTGCTGGTCGGGGAAGGTGCGGGCGGGATCCTTGGCGCCCAGCTGGCTGGTGGCGGCGTCCTCGGCATCGTCGGCGTAGAGGTCGTCCAGGGTGGGATACCAGGCATTGTCGTGATTGAGTTCCAGCGCGAGCGCGGTCACGGCGCACAGGGTGCACAGCACGATCACCACCAGGTTCTGGGCCGCATGCAGCCACCGGCGTGCCATGCGTCGCGTGCTCACCCAGGGCCCCACCACCAGCGCCAGCACCACCAGAGCGGCCGCGATCCAGTGCACGCCGTCACCCAACAAGTTCATCCACTGCCCTTCCGTAGGCGCACAGCATGCCCCCGGGGCGGGTCAGACCGAAGGGCCCTTGGCGCTCCTCTCATCGGCCTCTCAGCGGTGCGCTAGCTTCGGAGCATGAGCATGGCGCGCGGCGGACCGCGCAGCTGCCTGGCAGCCCTGTGCCTGGCCGCCCTGGCGACGGTCGGTGGCTGCGCCGCACCCCCGGCAGCCCTCCCGCACGCCTCCAGCAGCCCCGGGCCCGTCGTCGCCACCGGCCCGCTGCACGTGGTGGGGCTGGGCGACTCGGTGATGGCCGGCACCAACTGCGACTGCGATCCCCCGCTGTTGGGCTACCAGCAGTCCCTGGCCCGGCGCAGCGGTCGCCCGGTGGTGGCCGAGGACGAGACCGTGGCGGGCCTGTCCGCCCAGCAGCTCGCCGTCAACCTGGCCCAGGACGCCGAGCTGCGCCAGCAACTGGCCACCGCCGACGTGGTGCTGCTGGTGGTGGGAGCCAATGACGTGGTGGATCTGGCCGGACGACGCAGCACCACAGGCTGTCCTGCCAGCTGCTACCAGCCGGTGGTGGACACGATGGCCAGGTCGCTGGACCAGGTGCTCGCCACGCTCGACGAGCTGCGCCCCGGGCGCGCCGGCACCGTGCTGGTGGGCGACTACTGGAACGTGCTGCCCGACGGCCGCAAGGCCAGGGTCGTCGAGGACGCTGCCGAGCTGGCCTGGAGCCACGAGGTCACCGATGCGGTCAACCGCGCGATGGCCACGGTGGTGGACCGACGCGGCATGGTGCTGGTGGACCTGCTCACCCCCTTCCGCGGCGGCGACGGCAGCAAGGATCCGTCAGGCCTGCTGGCCGATGACGGCGACCATCCCAATGCGGAGGGCGTCAAGCTGCTCGTCACCACTTTCCTGGCCGCCACCCCGGCCGACTGAGGCCCACCCTCCAGGCCACTGCCGTGGTGGCTGCTGGCCGGACGCACGACGGCCCCGGAGCCTGGGGGCGTCCGGGGCCGTCGCGGCAGCGGTGCGGTCAGTCGAAGAGGTTGTCGTCGACGCTGATGGTGTCGAAGACGGGCTCGCCCAGCTCCACGCCGCGCTCCTCGGCGACGACGTCGGAGTGGCCGCCGCAGCCGTGGTCGACGGAGACCACGTTCGCGTCGAAGGGGGAGAACTCGTTGGTACAGGCGCCGAAGAGCCGTCCCAGGTCTCCCTGAAGCCGCACGAAGTAGCCGCAGGTGATGCAGTTGGCCGGGGCCAGCCGGGTGGACTGGTTGTCCGGGCCGGCCTCGCCGGCCACCCAGCGCTCGGCGGCCACGGCACGGCCGTACTGGCTCAGCACCCGCTCGCGGCCCAGGCCGAACTCGCCCACCAGGGCGCGGGTCTGGGTCCACTCGGCCGGGTCGGCGTCGGCGGCCAGCTCGCCGCCGGTGAAGCCGGGCTCCAGGCGCGGGTCGTTGTCGGGCGTGGGCAGCAGGGTGCCGGGCGCCACGTCGCCGGCCTGGATCCGGTCGCTCCACGGCACCCAGCGCGGGGCCAGCGGGGCGTCCTCGCCGGGCAGCAGGACGATCTCGTTGATGGTGGGCGCCTTGGCACGCGAGGCGCGCACCATGGTGACCGCCCAGCGCCAGCCGACATAGCCGGGATGCGGGCACTCGAACAGGTGCGTGACGACGCGCTCCTCCTCGGCGACCACGCCGAGGTGCTCGCCCACGCCGAAGTCCTTGGCGTGCTCGACGGCGGCCTCCCGGGCCCGCTCCACCGCCGCGGCGGTGACAACGTCGGGCTTGGGGGTGCGCGTGGTGCGTGCCGCCATCACAGCTCCAGCTCGTCGGCGACCTTGCGCAGCATCAGGGCGATCTGCTTGGCCTTGCCGGGCTCGGGGTGACGGCCGTGGCGGTAGCCATTGCCGATGCCGTCCAGCAGCTTGATCAGGTCCTCGGTGATCACGGCCATCTGGTCGGGCTTCTTGCGCAGCTGCTTGGACAGCGACGGCGGGGCGTCCACCAGCCGCACCGACAGCGCCTGCTCACCGCGACGACCCTCGATGATGCCGAACTCGACCTTCTGGCCGGGCTTCAACGAGGTGACCCCCTCGGGCAGCACGTTGGCGCGCACGTAGACGTCGCCGCCGTCCTCCTTGCTCAGGAAGCCAAAACCCTTCTCTGCGTCGTAGAAACGCACCTTGCCGATGGGCACTTCATCCTCGCTTGCTCGTTGGGGCCGCACCAGAGGGTACGGGTCCAGTCGAGGATATCCGTCCCGGCAAGAACAAACCACCGGGATCGCACCGGCTGGGCGTGGTGGCACGCGGTCTCGTCCCGCTGAGTCAGCCCGCCTCCACCGCGCAGGGCGTCACTGCATCGCAGCTGACTGGCGCAGGCCCCCGGCGGCAGCGGGGTCCAGCACCACGAGCACCGAGGGGTGGCGCTGCAGCACCGAGGCCGGGCAGTCGGGCCCCACCGGCCCGGTCAGGGCGGCGGCCACGGCCGCTGCCTTCTGCTCGCCCTGGGCCACCAGTACGACGTGGCGGGACTCCATGATCGTGCCCAGCCCCTGGGTGAGGCAGTGGGTGGGCACCTGCGCCGGATCGTCGAAGAAGCGGGCGTTCGCCTGGCGGGTGGCCTCGCTGAGCGGTTGCACCCTGGTGCGGGAGTCCAGCGGGCTGCCCGGCTCGTTGAAGCCGATGTGACCGTTCCCGCCGATCCCCAGCAGCTGGACGTCGACGCCGCCGGCTGCTCGGATCGCGTCCTCGAAGCGTCGGCACGCCTCCTGCGGATCCGCCGCACTGCCGTCGAGCACCTGGACCCGCTCAGGGTCCAGGTGCAGCGGGCCGGTGACGGTGCGCTGGATGGTGGCGCGGTAGCTGTTCGGATCATCGGCCGGCAGGCCGAGGTATTCGTCGAGCGCGAAGACGGAGGCCCCGCCCAGGTCCAGGCCGGCGTCGACGCGACGTGCCAGCGCGGCATAGGTGCTCAGCGGCGAGGAGCCGGTGGCCACGCCCAGCACCGGCCGGGGCCGCCCTGCCACCAGTTGCGCGATCCGCTCGGCAGCGCGCTCCCCCAGATCTTCCGCCGTGTTCTCGATGACGACCTCCATGGCAACGAGACTAGGCATTTCACCGCCCCCGGAGGTCGATTCGCTCAGCTGGACCGCTCATCCGCTCAGCAAGGGTGAGCGAGCAGACGATCCCTTCCCGTCGACGCCTCCGGTCAGCTGCTGCCGCCCTGTCGCTCGCCCGGCCCGGACCTCCCGACCAGGCTCCCGGCGCCCGCCTAGACTGGAGGGCATGGCTGACTGGACCGATGGCTCGCAGTACGCGCCGCTGGAGCGCCCCGAGGGCTTCGCCGCGCCGCGCACCAGCGCGCTCGCCAGCGCCGATCCCGACGACAACCTGGCCGAGGGTCGTCCGGTTCAGCCCCCGGCCGCCTACCAGGAGCCGCACCAGGCCCCCGAGCTCGAGGCCCTGGTTCCGGCCGCCGGGCCCGAGCGCGATCCGCAGCAGCCCTTCCAGACAGCCGGCAGCGCCGAGGGCGCCTGGGGAGCCGCGCACGCCGCCTGGAAACCGACGATGCCGCTGGGCGAGGCCCCGGCGCCGGCTCCCACGGCCTTCCCGCCGTCGGCCACCAGCACCTTCCCGCCGCCGGCCTTCCCGCCGCCGGCGGGCCCTCCCGTGGTCCCCTCCCCTGGTGCGACGGCAGCCGCCGGTCCGCTCGCAGCCAGCGCACCGGTCGCAGCCAGCGCACCGGTCGCAGCCAGCGGACCGGTCGCAGCCAGCGGGCCGGTCGCAGCCAGCGGGCCGGTCGTGCCCCCGGCCGCACTGCAGCAGCTGCCCCCGCCCACCGGGGCGCCCGTGCCGCTGCCGCCGCCCACCGGGCAGCCCTCCGCCGCCCCCGCCAGGCCGCACGGCCCGGTGCCGGCAGCCGGCTGGCAGCCCGAGCCGGTTCGCCCGCAGCCCCAGGGGCTGGCCGCCTATCTGGGCGGCACCAAGGGCGTCGCGCTGGGAGCGCTCGCCTTCGGGGTGCTGGTGCCGAGCCTGGCCTACCTGATGATCTTCGTCTCCTCCTTCCTGAGCCGCAGCACCGGCCGGGGCGCCGGCCTGCTGCGCACCGCCTACAACCTGGTCTTCTTCGTGGTGGTGGGCCTGTGGATCGCCAGCATGAGCGGTGGCTACGACTTCGGCTTCTACGGGATCAGCCAGGCGCTGTGCGCGGTGATGATCGGCGTCAATCTCTACGCCAGCCACCTGGACAGCCGCGGGACCCGGCAGTGAGCGCACCGCGCTCCATCGCGGACGTGATCCGCGGCCTGGCTGCCGAGGAACTGACCGAGCTGGTCCGGCTGCGCCCCGACCTGGCGCTCCCCCGTCCGGCCGACCTGGACGAGCTGATCGAGCGCGCCACCGGTTCCGCCTCCACCCAGATCGCGCTGGAGGGCCTCGACGCCTGGCAGCGACGCGTCACCCTGGCCCTGGCCGCCAGCCCCGACGCCATCTCCACTCGCCACCTGGCCGCCCTGATGGGCGCCGAGCGGGGCCACGTCAGCCACGCCCTGGCCGCGCTGCAGCGTCGCCGGCTGGTCTGGGGCACCGAGCGCAGCTGGCACCTGACCCGGGCCGCGCGGACGGCCTTCGGCGCCTACCCGGCCGGGCTGGCCTGCGAGTCGACGATGCCGCTCACCGACCAGCAGGTGGACGAGGCGCTCTCCCGCATCGACGAACCCGCCCGGGCGGTGCTGGAACGACTGCTCTGGGAGAACCCCACCGGGCGGGTGGCGCAGGCCGACCGTCGTGGCGCCGCCGACTCCGAGCGTCCCGTCGACCGGCTGCTCTTCCACCGCCTGGTGCGCCCGCTGGACTCCGAGACCGTGGTGCTGCCCCGCGAGGTGGCGCTGCGGCTGCGCGGCGGCCGGCTCTTCGCCGACGACGTGCCGCCAGTGGTGCCGGCCTGGCCGGCCGGTGAGGACTCCGCCATGGTGGAGGGCGCCGGGCTGGGCTCGGCTCTGGAGCTGGTGACCTCGGTGGAGGTGCTGGTGGACCAGCTGGGCCGGATGCAGCCCCGCCCGCTGACCACCGGGGCGCTCGCCAAGCGCGACCTCACCACCCTGGCCCAGGAGGGCGGCGGCCTGCCGCGCACCCTGCTGCTGCTCATGGTGGCCGAGCGGGCCGGGCTCGTCGCCACCGGCGGTGCCACCGCCTGGCTGCCCACCGCCGGCTACGACCACTGGCTGGCCGGCGACGGCTGGAGCCGTTGGCAGCTGCTGCGCGACGCCTGGCTGGCGCTGGACGCCATCCCCGATCCGGCCGGCCCGGCCCTGGCCCCCGGCAACCACGTCGCCTGGGCCGGTGCGCTGCGTCGACTCGCCGTGGCCCAGCTGCAGGCCGCTGCCCCGGGTGCCGCCGTCGAGGCCGAGGTGCTGGCTGCCCGGATCGGCTGGTTGCGTCCCGCCTGGTCACGGCTCGACCTGGTGCCGCTGTGCACCGAGCTGCTGGCCGAGTGCACCTGGTTCGGGCTGGTGGCGCTGGGGCGGCGCACCCGCCTGGTGGAGGCGGAGCAGGACCCCGGCTTCCCGCAACCGGTGGCCGAGTTCATGATCCAGTCCGACCTGACCGCGATCACCCCCGGCCCGCTGGTGGCCGAGGTGGGCCGCTCGCTGGCCCTGCTGGCCGACCGGGAGCACGGCGGCTCGTCGGGCGTGCACCGGTTCAGCGCGGACAGCATCCGTCGCGGGCTGGACGCCGGCTGGACCGCTGACGAGATCCGGCAGTGGATCGCCGGGCACTCCATCACCCCGGTGCCGCAGGCCCTCGACTACCTGGTGGACGACGTGGCGCGCCGCCACGGCCAGGTGCAGGTCTCCGCCGTGGCCAGCGTCGTGACCGTGGACGACCCGGTGATCGTGGACACCGTGCTGGGCCACCCCGATGCCGCCGTGCTGGGGCTGCGACGCCTGGCCCCCACGGTGCTGGCGGCCGCCGCCGAGCCGGTGGAGCTGGTCTCCTTCCTGCGCGACATGGGCCTGGCGCCCGTGGCGCAGGACGCCACCGGTGCCCGCTTCACCACCCCGGCACCGCGTCGGGCCCGCGCCACCGTGGCCCCCTTCGAGCCGCGCGCGCAGCGGGTGGACGCCGAACGCGTGGTGGCGGAGCTGTTGGCCCGTGACGAGGGACGACGCCACGCCCTGGCCGCCGGCAGCCTGCTCAAGAGCCTGGAGGAGTCGATCGGCAGGCCCGGCTGGTGGCAGCTGGACTTCGTCGGCAGCGACGGCGCCCCGCAGAGCGTGACGGTGCGGGTGCTGGCCCTGTCGGGCGGGACGGCGCGGCTGATGAAGAAGGCCGAGGGCCCCTTCACCCTGCCGGTGAGCCGGATGGTCGGCCTGCGCCCGGCCTGAGCCGGCGGCCGTCCCGGCAGGTGGGCTCATGGGGCACACCTGATCGTCACCGCGGTGACACCTGGGGGTCATGGTCCTCGGCACGCCTCGCGTGTGACAATCGTCACACTTTCGTCCGTGCCCAGGAGATGCCATGACCCGCAAGCTCGTCGCCAGCCTGTTCACCTCCGTCGACGGCGTGGCCGCCGACCCCTACCTGTTCCAGTACGACTCCTTCGACGACGACCTGGGGGCCTGGATGACCCAGGCCATCGACCGGGTCGACGACGCGGTGCTGGGCCGCGTCAGCTACACCGAGTGGGCCGGCTACTGGCCCACCGTCACCGAGGGCGAGGACGTCTCCTTCGCCGACTTCATCAACCACGTCCCCAAGCACGTCGCCTCGCGCACGTTGCGCCCCGAGGACCTGGCCTGGAAGAACTCCCGGCTGATCGAGGGCGACCTGGTGGAGGCGATCAGCGCCCTGAAGCAGACCGAGGGCGGCGACATCGCCGTCGAGGGATCGCTCTCCGTGGTGCGCCAGCTGGTGATGGCCGGGCTGATGGACGAGCTCACCCTGGTGGTGCACCCCGCCGTCGCGGGCACCGGGCGTCGGCTCTTCGACGAGGCCTCCCCCACCCGCCTGGCGCTGCTGGACGTGCAGCGCACCAGCAAGGGCAACCTGCTGGCCACCTACGGCCCGCACCAGGGCTGAACCGGCGCACCGGCCGATCCACGACGAGGCCCCGGCCCCCATGAGGGGACCGGGGCCTCGTCGGCGCTGGATCAGGCGTGGCGCTGGATCAGGCGTGGCGCTGGATCAGGCGTTGCCGCCGAACAGGCTGGTCACCGAGCCGTCCTCGAAGACCTCGTGGATCGCCTTCGCGATCAGCGGGGCGATCGAGAGCACGGTCAGCTTGGCCAGGTCCTGGCATCCCTCGGGCAGCGGCAGGGTGTTGGTGACGATGATCTCGTCGAAGGCGCTGTCGGCCAGGCGCTGCTTGGCCGGACCGGAGAGCACCGGGTGGGTGGTGGCGGCGATGACCTGCTTGGCGCCGTGCTCCATCAGGGCGTCGGCGGCCTGGCAGATGGTGCCGGCGGTGTCGATCATGTCGTCCACCAGCAGGCAGACCTTGCCCTTCACGTCACCGACCACCTCGTGCACCTTCACCTGGTTGGCGACATTGGTGTCGTGGCGCTTGTGGATGATGGCCAGCGGGCAGCCCAGCCGGTCAGTCCACATGTCGGCCAGCCGCACGCGGCCGGCGTCGGGAGAGACGACGGCCATCTCGGAGGTGTCGTACTTCTCCAGCACGTAGTCGCTCAGCACGGGCAGGGCCCACAGGTGGTCCACCGGGCCGTCGAAGAAGCCCTGGATCTGCGAGGCGTGCAGGTCCACGCTCATGATCCGGTCGGCGCCGGCGGCCTTGTACAGGTCGGCCATCAGGCGCGCGGAGATGGGCTCGCGGCCCAGGTGCTTCTTGTCCTGGCGGGCGTAGGGGTAGAAGGGCGCCACCACGGTGATCCGCTTGGCCGAGGCACGCTTGAGCGCGTCGACCATGATCAGCTGCTCCATCATCCACTCGTTCACCGGGGCGCAGTGGCTCTGGATCACGAAGGCGTCGGCGCCGCGCACCGACTCCTCGTAGCGGACGTAGGTCTCGGAGTTGGCGTAGTTCAGGGCGCGCGTGGGCACCAGCCCCACACCGGTCAGCTCGGCGATCTCCTCCGCCAGCTCGGGGTAGGCACGCCCCGAGAAGAGCATCAGGTGCTTGTCGTTGGGGCGCTTGACACCACTCACTTGTAGTCCTCCGGCTTGCGTTCGGCCATCTTCGCCCGGGACGCGGCCACGTCCGGGTGGATCTCGGGATCGGCGGCGGTGGCCGATGCTGCGGCGGCGGAGGACGGGCGCTTCTTCGGGACCCATCCCTGGCTGACGTGCTGACGGCCGCGGGCGACGGCCAGGCCGCCCGCGGGGACGTCCTCGGTGACGGCAGAACCCGCGGCCACGAAGGCGCCCGCGGCAATGTCCACCGGGGCCACCAGGACGGAGTTGGAACCGATGAAGACGTTGTCGCCCAGGTGGGTGACCGACTTGTTGGTGCCGTCGTAGTTGGCGAAGATCGTGCCCGCGCCCACGTTGACGCCCTCGCCGATGCGGGCATCGCCGCAGTAGGTGAGGTGCGGCACCTTGGAGCCGTCGCCGATCTGGGCGTTCTTGGTCTCGACGAAGGCGCCGATCTTGCCCTTGGTGCCCAGCTCGGTGCCGGGACGCAGGAAGCTGAACGGGCCGACGGTGGCATGGGCACCGATCACCGAGAGCGAGCCGTGGCTGCGGATCACGGTGGCACCCTCGCCCACCTCGACGTCGCTGAGCGTGGTGTCGGGGCCCACCACGGCGCCGGTGGCGATGCTGGTGGCGCCCTCCAGGTGGGTATTGGCCAGGATCGTCACGTCCTGCGCGATGTCCACGCCGGCATGGATCCAGGTGCTGGCCGGGTCCTGCACGGTGACGCCGTTGCGCATCCACTGCTCCACGATGCGGCGGTTCATCTCGGCATTCATCCGGGCCAGCTGCACCCGGTCGTTGACGCCCTCGGTCTGCCACAGGTCGTCGATCATGTGGGCGCCGACGCGCTCGCTGTTGGCGCGGGCGGTGGAGATGACGTCGGTCAGGTACAGCTCGCCCTGCGCATTGTCGGTCTTGAGGTGCTTGAGGCCCTCGTAGAGGGTCTCCGCGTTGAAGATGTAGATGCCCGAGTTGATCTCGGTGACCGCGGCCTCCTGGTCGGTGGCATCCTTCTGCTCCACGATCCGGGCGATCTGGTCGCCCTCGCGGATGATGCGGCCATAGCCGAAGGGATCGGGGACATTGGCCGTCAGCACGGTGATGTGGTTGTCCTGGGCGCGGTGCTCCCGGACCAGCTCGACGAGGGTCTGGCCGGTCAGCATCGGCACGTCGCCGTAGGTGACCAGGATCTCGCCGCGCAGTTCGCCGAGGCCCTGCAGACCGCACTGGACGGCGTGGCCCGTGCCCTTCTGCTCCTCCTGGACCGCCGTCACGACATTCGGGGCGATCTCGGACAGGTGCTGCAGCACCTGCTCACGCTTGTGACCCACCACCACGACGAGGTGCTCGGGCTCCACCTCCTCGGCGGCATTGACCGCATAGCTCAGCATGGAGTGGCCGGCCACCTCGTGCAGCAGCTTGGAGATGTTCGACTTCATCCGCGTCCCACCGCCTGCGGCGAGGACGACGACGGCCGAAACCTGCGGGGTCTGGTCCGAATCCTGCACGTGACTGCTCACGGGGCTCCTTCTGGTCGCGCAGCACTGTCCGCTCCCCGGGCAGGAGTCGAACCTGCGTCGCTTGTCCTGATTCAAAGTCAGGCGGGCCCTACCGGCAGACCAACCGGGGATTGTCTTCCGGCGGGCCGGACCGACAGTCCGCCACTGGGGCAGACGACTGCGATCTTACGCACCCCGCGTCCGGTGGCGCACCTCGATGCCCGCGTCGGGACGGGCTGCGGCCGGGCTGCTCGCCGCTCCACCCGAACGGAGGTGGACGTGTGAAAGCATGACCCCATGTCGGAGCGCCAGTCCCCCCGAGCCCGCCGGGGCCGCGTCAGGATGACCAGCGCGGAGCGCCGCGAGCAGCTCATCGCGGTGGCGCGCACCCTGTTCGCCCAGAAGGGCTTCGAGGGCACCAGCGTGGAGGAGATCGCCGCCAGCGCCGAGGTCAGCAAGCCGGTGGTCTACGAGCACTTCGGCGGCAAGGAGGGGCTCTACGCCGTCGTCGTGGACCGCGAGGTGATGCGGCTGCACGGCATGATCCGCACCGCGCTGACCACCCAGGGGGCAACCAGCCGCGAGCTGATCGAGTACGGCGCGCTGGCCCTGATGGACTACCTCGACGAGCATCCCGACGGCTTCCGGATCCTGGCGCGCGACTCCTCCGTGGTGGCCGCCCAGGGCTCCTTCGGCTCGATCCTGTCCGACGTGGTGAGCCGCGTGGAGGACCTGCTGGATGCCCCCTTGAAGCGCCACGGCTTCAACACCGACCATGCCGGTCTCTACGCCCAGGCGCTGGTGGGCCTGGTGGCCTTGGCCGGGCAGAGCTGGCTGGACACCCGGGAGCCGCCCAAGGAGGTGGTGGCCGCCCACCTGGTGAACCTGGCCTGGAATGGCATGGCCAACCTGGTGCCCGAGCCCACCCTGACCGTGCGGCCGATGCCCGAGGCCCGCAAGTCCCGTCGTCGCCCCTGAGCTGGCTCCGTCCGAACGGCCCCTGCTGGTGCGCGAGGCGGTCCGCTAGGGTGGCGAGCGAAGGCTGGCGAAGCTGCCAGTTCCCGCCCAATCACTGATTCGAGGGGAAGCCCGAGCCCATGGCGAAGATCATCTACACCCACACCGACGAGGCCCCGCTGCTGGCCACCTACTCCCTGCTCCCGGTCATCCAGGCCTACCTGAGCACCGCCGGCGTCGAGGTCGAGACCCGTGACATCTCGCTGGCCGGCCGGATCGCCGCGGCCTTCGGCAAGCAGGACGACGCGCTGGCCGAGCTGGGCGAGCTGGCCAAGACCCCCGAGGCCAACATCATCAAGCTGCCCAACATCTCGGCCTCGATGCCGCAGCTGAAGGCCGCCATCGCCGAGCTGCAGGCGCAGGGCGTCGACATCCCGGACTACGACACCGCCTCCGACGAGGACAAGGCCAAGTACGACGCGGTCAAGGGCTCCGCCGTGAACCCGGTGCTGCGCGAGGGCAACTCCGATCGTCGCGCCCCCCAGGCCGTCAAGAACTATGCCCGCAAGCACCCCCACTCGATGGGCGCCTGGAGCAGCGACTCCAAGACCAATGTCGCCACCATGGACGCCGACGACTTCCGCCACAACGAGCAGTCCGTGGTGATCCCCGCCGAGGACACCCTCACGATCCAGCTGGTGGCCGCCGACGGCAGCACCACCGTGCTCAAGGAGAAGCTGCCCGTGCTGGCCGGCGAGATCGTCGACGGCACCGTGATGCGCGCCAAGGCCCTGGACGCCTTCCTGGCCCAGGCCGTGCAGCGCGCCAAGGACGAGGGCGTGCTCTTCTCCACCCACCTCAAGGCCACCATGATGAAGGTCAGCGACCCGATCATCTTCGGCCACGTGGTCAAGGCCTTCTTCCCGAAGACCTTCGAGACCTACGGCAAGGACCTCGAGGCCGCCGGCCTGAGCGCCAACAACGGCCTGGGTGGCATCTTCGCCGGTCTCGACGCGCTGCCCAACGGCGCCGAGATCAAGAAGTCCTTCGACGACGAGCTGGCCGCCGGCCCCGCGCTGGCCATGGTCAACTCCGACAAGGGCATCACCAACCTGCACGTGCCCAGCGACGTGATCGTCGACGCCTCGATGCCGGCCATGATCCGCACCGCTGGCCACATGTGGAATGCCGAGGGCCAGGAGCAGGACACCCTCGCGGTGATCCCCGACTCCTCCTACGCCGGCGTCTACCAGGCCGTGATCGACGACTGCCGCGCCAACGGCGCCTACGACCCCACCACCATGGGCTCGGTGCCGAACGTGGGCCTGATGGCCCAGAAGGCGGAGGAGTACGGCTCCCACGACAAGACCTTCGAGATCTCCCAGGCCGGCAAGGTCCAGGTGGTCAACTCCGCCGGCGAGGTGCTGATGGAGCACGACGTCGAGCCCGGCGACATCTGGCGCGCCTGCCAGACCAAGGACGCCCCGATCCGCGACTGGGTGAAGCTGGCCGTGAACCGCTCGCGCCTGTCCAGCACCCCGGCCGTCTTCTGGCTGGACCCGGAGCGCGCCCATGACCGCAACCTGATCGAGCTGGTCAAGCGCTACCTGGCCGACCCGGAGGTGGTCTCCTCCACCGACGGCCTGGACATCCGGATCATGAGCCCGATCGAGGCCACCACCTTCTCGATCGAGCGGATCCGCAAGGGCGAGGACACCATCAGCGTCACCGGCAACGTGCTGCGTGACTACAACACCGACCTGTTCCCGATCCTGGAGCTGGGCACCAGCGCCAAGATGCTCTCGGTGGTGCCGCTGATGAACGGTGGCGGCCTGTTCGAGACCGGCGCCGGCGGCTCCGCCCCCAAGCACGTGCAGCAGCTGGTCGAGGAGAACTACCTGCGCTGGGACTCGCTGGGCGAGTTCATGGCGCTGGCCGAGAGCCTGCGCCACCTGGCCGCCTTCGACGACAACCGGCGCGCCGCCGTGCTGGGCGAGGCACTGGACAAGGCCACCGAGACCCTGCTGAACGAGAACAAGTCGCCGGCCCGCAAGGTGGGCCAGATCGACAACCGCGGCTCGCACTTCTACCTGGCCCTCTACTGGGCCCAGGAGCTGGCGGCGCAGACCGAGGACGCCGAGCTGGCGCAGGCCTTCCAGGGTGTCGCCCAGCAGCTGGCCGAGAACGAGCAGAAGATCAGCGAGGAGCTGCTCGGCGTGCAGGGCAAGCCGGTGGAGATCGGCGGCTACTACCGCCCCGACGAGGAGCTCACCAGCCAGGTGATGCGTCCGTCGACCACCTTCAACGAGGCGATCGCCGCGCTCTCCTGATCGCGTGACGACTGCAGGGCCCCGGGGATCCCCCGGGGCCCTGTGCCGTCCCCGGCGACGACCCGATGGGGGCCATCCGCAGCGATTTGCTCGTGCCAAGGGCCTCCCCCGGGCTCCCGGCGGAAAAGTTGCAAACTTGAGATACGGCCTGCTGGCGTCCGTTTCTCCTTGTACACAAGGAAAAGCTCCGCACCGGGTGATGCCGACGCGGTCTCGGGTGAGGTCCACGGACTCACCCCACCTTCAGCCCCTCTTCAGGCTCCGATAGAATTTCCGAAAGGCCTGAGGCGGGTCCCCACTGCCGCCGTCCCCCACTGGGCCCGAGAGGTGTTGAACCCATGAGCTTCGCCCGCACAGGATCGTTCCTGTTCGTCGCCGCCGTCGCGACCTCCACTGTCGTGAACGTCGTCGCGCCCGTGCACCAGTCGTCCAGCGACCGTGCCGACAGCCCGGTGGTCACCGGGCCCGCCGTCGGTGGCAGCACCGGCACCGCCAGCAGCCGCGCCTCGGCCCCCTCCGGCAACCCTGCCGCCACCGCCCCGGCCAGCTCCGGCGGCGTCCCGGCCGGCCCCGTGGGCCAGGCCACCGTCAGCGCGGACCGCACCCTGGCAGCCCCGGACCAGCAGCCGGCCGGCCCCGCCACCGAGCCCGGCGCTCCGCAGGCCAGCGCCACCGCCACCGCGAGCCAGAGCGCCGACGAGGCGGCCCCGTCGTCGGCCCCGGCAGCGACCACCGCTGCCCCGGCGGCCACCACGGCTGCTCCGGCGGCCACCGCTGCGGCGCCCAGCCTTCCCGCCGTGGTGCCCACCACCTCGGTCCCCACCACCGCGGCGCCGCGCGCCACCACGGCCCGGACCTCGGCGCCCACCCAGCGTCCGACCGCGGCGCCGACCACGTCGAAGCCGACGCAGCGCCCCACCACCGCCAGGCCCACCCAGCGCCCCACGACGGCCAGGCCGACCCAGCGTCCGACGACCTCGAAGCCGACGGCGGCTCCGACCACCGCGAAGCCCACGCAGGCTCCGACCACGTCGAAGCCCACGACGGACCCCACCACCTCGAAGCCCACCGCCGGGCCCACCACCCAGCAGCCGACGGCCAAGCCCAGCAAGGACCGTCGCTGCCAGGAGCGCCACCACAACTGTGGCCGCGAGCGCAGCGGACGCCCCTGAGCGCGGGGCCCCTCGGCCCGATCCACGACGACGGACCCGGACCACCTGGTCCGGGGCCGTCGTCGTGCGGGCTCAGCGAGGCGCGGTGATCTGGGCGGCCAGGTGGCCGGCACCGTAGCCGTTGTCGATGTTCACGACGGCCACCCCCGGGGCGCAGGCATTGAGCATGGTGAGCAGGGGCGCCAGCCCGTTGAAGGCCGCGCCGTAGCCCACCGAGGTGGGCACCGCGATCACCGGCGCGCCGACCAGGCCCGCCACCAGTCCGGGCAGGGCGCCGTCCATCCCGGCCGCCACCACGATGCATCCGGCGCTGCGCAGCAGGTCGAGCCGCGCCAGGGTGCGGTGCAGGCCGGCGATCCCGATGTCGACCACCAGCTCCGCCTCCCGGCCCAGGTATCGGGCGGTGAGCCAGGCCTCGCAGGCCACGGGCAGGTCGGAGGTGCCGGCACAGGCCACCACCACCAGCTCGCCGACGGCGGCAGGAGGCTCGGGCGGCCAGGCCAGCAGCCGGGCCTGCTCGTCGTGGAGGGCCTCGGGCAGCGCCTCCAGCACGGCCCGGGCGTGGGCCTCGTCGGCGCGGGTGAAGAGCACCGGCTCGGTGGTCTGCTCGCCGCGCGCGGCATAGCGTCGGGCGATGGCCAGCACCTGCTCCGGGCTCTTGCCCTCGCAGAAGACGGCCTCGGGGTAGCCGCCGCGTCGACGGCCGCGGTCCAGGTCGAGCTCGGCGATGCCCTCCAGGGGGTCGTCGGCGGTCATGCCCCTTCCCCCTCGGGTCGGCGGTTCAGCACCTGGAGGGTGAAGGCCCCGGACTGGATCCCGGCCAGGTCCACGGTGACGTGGGCGAAGCCGGCGGCTCGGACCTCGGCCAGCAGGGCTCGTCGCCGCTCGGGATCGGTGAGCAGGCAGAACTCCTCGACGGGCAGTTCGAGCCGGGCGATGCTGCCGTGGTGGCGCACCCGGCCGTCGGAGAAGCCGGCGGCGCGCAGGGCGGTCTCCGCCTGGTCCACCTGGCGCAGCTTCTCGGGCGTGACCGGCTCCCCGTGCGGGATGCGGGAGGCGAGACAGGGGGCGGCCGGCTTGTCGGCCACCTGCAGGCCGAAGGCGCGGGCCACCGCACGGACCTGGTGCTTGGTCAGGCCGACGTCGGCCAGCGGGCGCAGCACCCGGTGGTCGGTGGCGGCGCGGGAGCCGGGCCGGTCGGGGCGCAGCGCGTCGTCGGCATTCTCCCCGTAGGCCACCGCCACCAGGCCGAGCCGGGCCACCAGCTCGTCGTCGATCCGGGTGAAGAGCTCGTCCTTGCAGTGGAAGCAACGGTCGGCACCGTTGGCGGCATAGGCAGGGTTGTCCTGCTCGTGGGTCTCCACCTCCACCAGCTCCACCCCGATCTGGCGGGCCGTGGCGCGGGCCAGCTCGCGCTCGGAGGCCGCCAGCGAGGCGGAGACGCCCATCACGGCCACCACGCGCCCGCTGCCCAGCGCGTCGACCGCCAGCGCCGTCAGGGTGGCGGAGTCGACGCCGCCGGAATAGGCGACGCCGAGGCGGCCGTCGAGCTGCTGCAGCTGCTGCTGCAGCCGGGCCACCTGCTCGCGCGTCGGTTGGTCGAGCGATGCGCCCTCCATCAGCGCTCCTCCAGGTGCAGCCCGGTCACGTCGGCCCCGGGAAGGATGCCCGCAGCCACGACGGCGGCGTCCACCCGTCGCGAGAGGTCCGCCTCGGCCAGGCCGAGGGTGCGGGCGGCATCGGCCAGGCTCTCGTACTCCGCGGTGGCGTGCAGGACGCGCCCCTGGCGATGGCCCACCTTGACGGCCACCCGCTCCCCCAGCACGTCGACGCCGGTCCAGCCGCGCTCCGCCGTGGTGCGGCCCACCAGGACCCGGCGACAGCCCAGCGTGCTGGTGCGCTCCAGCAGCAGCTGCTCCAGTGCGCCCACCTCGGCGGCACCCGACAGGACGTGGACGGTGAAGCCGGGCCGGCCCTTCTTCATCTGGATCGGCACCAGCCAGGCGTCGCGGGCACCGGCGGCCAGCAGCGCGTCGATCACGCCGGGCCAGAAGCGTGGATCGAGGTCGTCGACATTGGCCATCAGCTCCACCAGTTCGTCGATGGACCCCTTGCCGAGCTCGTCGACCGGCTCGGCCGGTGCGGTGCGCCCCAGCAGCAGCCGCACCACATTGGGGTGGTCGGCGAAGTCCTTGCCGCCGCAGCCGATGCCCAGCCCGGTGACGGTCATCGCCGGGAGGTTCTCGCAGCGGGTGGCCAGCGCCCGCACCAGCGCGACGCCGGTGGGGGTGGCGAGCTCGCCCACCTGCCCGGGGGTGGTCACCGGGGCGGGCTCGTCGTGGCCGGGAGCGCCGTGGTGGTGTCCATGGGCATCGTGCTCGTGCTGGTGAGGGTGGTCATGGGGATGGCTGTGCCCCTCGGTGTGGTCGTGCCCCTCGGTGTGGTCGTGCCCCTCGGTGTGGTCGTGCCCCTCGGTGTGGTCGTGCCCCTCGGTGTGGTCGTGCCCCTCGGTGTGGTCGTGCTCCTCGGTGTGGTCGTGCTCGTGGGAGTGCCCCTGGGCGTGGGGATGCGAGTGCCCCTGCCCATGGGCGTGTCCGTGCCGGTGCCCGGGCCCGTCGGCCCGGAAGGTGGTGGCCAGTACCTGCCAGCCCAGCACCAGGCGGGCCACCGCCGGCACCGGGACCGGGATGTCGCCGTGGGCGGCGTGGATCCGCCCGGCGCCCAGGCTCAGCGCCGAAGCACTCACCTGCTCGACGCCCAGCAGGCGCAGGCCCTCGCAGGCGCCCACCACGTCGGCGATCGAGTCCAGCGCCCCCACCTCGTGGAAGTGCACCTCGTCGGGATCGGTGCCGTGGGTGGCGGCCTCCGCCTCGGCCAGCCGGCCGAAGGCCTGCAGCGCCCATTCACGGGTGCGCGGCGGCAGGTCGGCCTGCTGCAGCATGGCGCGGATGCTGGCCCAGGTGCGGTGCGGTGGGTCGTCCACCAGGACGCGCACCCGGGCCTTGGTTCCGGCCTGGCCGCCCCGGACGACGCGCTCGCTCTCCAGGCGCACCTGGCCGGGCACCAGCACGTCGAGCACCCGCTGGATCTCCTCCACCGGGGCGCCCGCGTCGAGCACGGCGCCCAGCAGCATGTCGCCCGCCACGCCGGCCGTCACGTCGAGCCAGGCGTGCAGCGGGCCCTCGGGCTGCTCGGGAGCGGGCTGGGGGCTCACAGCAGGTCGTTGATGGTGACGGTCTGCTCGCGGCCGGGACCCACGCCGATGCCGCTGATCCGGCAGCCCACGAGCTCCTCCAGGCGCTTGACATAGGCCTGGCAGTTGGCGGGCAGGTCGGAGAAGCTGCGGGCACCGGAGATGTCCTCGCTCCAGCCGGGCAGGAATTCGTAGACCGGGGTGGCGCGGGCGAACTCGCCGGCATCGGTGGGCAGCACCTCGACGCGACGCCCGTCCACCTCGTAGGCCACGCAGACCGGGATCTGCTCCCAGCCGGACAGGATGTCCAGCTTGGTCAGGAAGATGTCGGTGCAGCCGTTGTAGGTGGCGGCCTGCTCCACGACGAGGGCGTCGAACCAGCCGCAGCGCCGCGGACGGCCGGTGGTGGCGCCGAACTCGCCGCCCTGCTCGCGCAGCTTCTCGCCGTCGGCGTCGAAGAGCTCGGTCGGGAAGGGGCCCTCGCCCACGCGGGTGGTGTAGGCCTTGGCGATGCCGATGATCCGGTCGATCCGGGTGGGGCCGACGCCGGTGCCGGTGCAGGCGCCACCGGCCGTCGGGTTCGAGGAGGTCACGAAGGGGTAGGTGCCGTGGTCGACGTCCAGGTGGTGGGCCTGGGCGCCCTCGAAGAGCACCACCTTGTCCTCGTCCAGGGCGTCGTTGAGCACGCGCGCGGCGTCCACCACGTGCGGGGCCAGGCGCTCGCGGTGCGAGAGCAGGTTGGCCACCACCTCGTCGGCGTCGATCTCGCGGCGGTTGTACATCTTGACCAGCTGGTTGTTCTTGTGGACCAGCGCGGCCTCCACCTTCTCGCGCAGCGCCTGCTCGTCGAAGAGGTCCTGGATCCGGATGCCCATCCGGTTGATCTTGTCCGAGTAGGCGGGGCCGATGCCGCGGCCGGTGGTGCCGATCTTGCGCTTGCCGGCAAAGCGCTCGGTCACCTTGTCCATGGTCTGGTGGTAGCTGGTGAGCACGTGGGCATTGGAGGAGATCAGCGGGTGGCGCACCTCGGTGCCGCGCTCGGCCAGCTCGTCGAGCTCGGTGTAGAGCACGTCCAGGTCGATCACGACGCCATTGCCCAGCACGCAGGTGGTGTTGTCGTTGAGGATGCCCGAGGGCAGCAGGTGCAGCACCGTCTTGGTGCCGTTGACCACCACGGTGTGACCGGCATTGTTGCCGCCGGAGTAACGGGCGCAGAAGTCGACGCGTTCGCCGAGCTGGTCGACGGCCTTGCCCTTGCCCTCGTCGCCCCACTGGGTACCGATCACCACGATGCCAGGCATTGCAGCCCTCCAGATCACCTTCGGTCCGGCTCGGCGGTGTGCTCGGCGCCGGACACAGTTGAAGCCCCTCGCGATGTCGCAAGCGGGCTCTTGCTGCACAACCCTAACGCACCGACCGTGCGGGGCCCCGACGGCGCCCGGGGCGTGGGCGGTCCTGCTCAGTCAAGCTCCAGCAGCAGGGCGCTGTGGTCGCTGAGGCCCTCGCTGCGGACCTCGTGCTCCAGCCGGCAGTCCGCGACGCGCCCCACCAGCTCGTCGCTCACCAGGGCATGGTCGTAGCGGGCCCCCAGGCCGGAATGGTCCACCCAGCTCGGTTCCCGCTGCGCCAGCTGGTGCAGTCGGTAGGCATCCACCCATCCCTGGCGCAGCAGGTCGGCGTAGCAGGCGGTCTCCTCGGCCAGCACGTAGGCCAGGCCGTCGGCCACCAGGGGGTCGGCGATGTTCAGGTCCCCCACCACCAGGTCTGCGGGGGCCTGCCGCATCCAGTCGGAGAACCAGGCCAGCCAGTCACGCTTGCGGGCCCGCTGGGCCTGGCTGGAGTAGCGCACCGGGTCGCTGGCGGCGCCGTAGACGCCGGCCAGCACCAGACCCTCGGCCCGCACCGTGACCACGCGGCCCTGCAGCGGAGCGTCGGCCGGTTCCGGGAGCAGGTCCAGGTCAATCCCCCGCGAGACCACGGCGACGCCCAGCGAGCGGCCCTCCAGTCCGGGCAGGACCACCTGGTGCCCCGAGCCGCGCAGCGCCTGCAGCAGCTCGACCGAGCCGCTGCCGGCGGAGAGCTCCGAGAGCACCAGCACATCGGCCTGCTCGCCGGCCAGGTGCAGCAGCTGGCGCCGGGCCCGTTCGGGCGTGGGGCTGGACAGGTTCAGCGCCAGCAGCCGCAGGCTCACGGCTGCGGCAGCCCGCCCGTCGTCTCCGGCTCGGCCTCGATGCCAGAGCCCTCCACCAGCACCTGGTGGGCCTCTTCCGAGCTGTCACGCAGGAACTGCGCGCATCGCTCGGCCTCGGCGTCCTCACCGATCCGCTCGGCGGCCACCGCCAGGGCGTGCAGGCAGCGCAGGAAGCCCTGGTTGGGCACGTGGCGCCAGGGCACCGGGCCGGAGCCCTTCCAGCCGTTGCGGCGCAGCGCGTCCAGCCCTCGGTGGTAGCCGGTGCGGGCATAGGCGTAGGCGGCGACGTCGGCCTCCGGGCTGGCCTCCTTCAGCGAGCCCTCGGCCAGCAGCGCCCAGCACAGGCTGGAGGTGGGGTTCTGGCGCACCACGTCCAGGAAGTGGTCCATGCCCTCGCTGCGCAGGCGGTCCAGGGCGGGATCGGCGGGCAGCAGCGTCTCGGTGCCGCCGGCCATTAGGTTCGGGTGGGTCTCAGGAGCCATGGCCCCACTCTAGGCGGGCACCCGCAGCCCCGGCGGTGGCCGCCCGGGCGTGCCGCGAGGACCGTCGGCGGTCCGCATGTCGGTCAGCCGGCAGCAGGGCACCGCCCGGCCCAAGAATGTGCCCACCTCAACGTGAAAGGAATGGGCCCGATGGACCTGTTCAGGACCAAATCGATCGAGCAGTCGCTCAAGGACACCGACGAGCCGGAGTACCAGCTCAAGAAGTCGCTGACCGCACTCGACCTCACCGTCTTCGGTGTCGGCGTCATCGTCGGTGCCGGCATCTTCACCCTGACGGGACGCGCCGCCAACCAGGTGGCCGGCCCCGCCGTCGTGATCTCCTTCGTGGTCGCCGCCATCTGCTGCGGCCTCGCCGCCCTGTGCTACGCCGAGTTCGCGGCTGCCGTGCCCGTCTCGGGGTCTGCCTACACCTTCTCCTATGCCTCGATGGGCGAGTTCATCGCCTGGATCATCGGCTGGGACCTGATCCTGGAGCTCTTCCTGGCCGCCGCCGTCGTCGCCCAGGGCTGGAGCGCCTATGTCGGCGTCCTGCTGGGCCACATGGGCATCACCCTGCCGGCCAACTACACCTATGGCGGTGCCGTCGACGTCCCCGCCATGCTGCTGGTGCTGGTGCTGGGCGTTCTGGTGCTGGTGGGCATCAAGGAGTCGATGCGGGTGGAGACCGTGCTGGTGGCCGTGAAGGTGGCCATCGTGCTCTTCGTGATCGTGGCCGGCATCGGCTTCATCAACACCGCCAACTACCACCCCTACATCCCGCCGAGCGTGCCGATCGAGGGCACCGCCGGCTTCTGGAAGCAGCCGCTGATCCAGTGGGCCTTCGGCTTCCAGCCCACCGCCTTCGGCGTCGGCGGCATCTTCGCCGGCGCCGCCCTGGTCTTCTTCGCCTACATCGGCTTCGACGTGGTGGCCACCGCCGCGGAGGAGACCAAGAACCCGCAGCGTGACCTGCCCCGCGGCATCCTGGGCTCGTTGGTGATCTGCACCCTGCTCTACTGCGCCGTCTCGGTGGTGGTGACGGGCATGGTGCGCTACGACCAGCTCAAGCCCTCCGCCGCGCTGGCCGAGGCCTTCAGCTACCACGGCAAGACCTGGATGGCGACGCTGATCGCCACCGGCGCCGTGGTGGGTCTGACCACCGTGGTGCTCACCATGATGACCGGCTGCGTCCGGCTGCTCTTCGCGATGAGCCGCGACAACCTGCTCCCGATGGGCCTGGCCAAGGTGCACCCGAAGTACCGCACCCCGTGGGTGATCACCGCGATCATCACCGTCGTGGTGGCACTGATGGCGGGCTTCACCCCGGTGGGCAACCTGGAGGAGATGGTCAACATCGGCACGCTGAGCGCCTTCGTGCTGGTGAGCATCGGCATCCCGATCATGCGCCGCACCCACCCGGACCTGCACCGCCCCTTCCGGGTGCCCTTCTCGCCGGTGGTCCCGATCCTGTCGGCCATCATCTGCAGCTACCTGATGCTGAACCTGGCCATCGAGACCTGGGCACGCTTCGTCATCTGGCTGGCCATCGGCCTGGTGGTCTACTTCGCCTACGGCTACCGCAAGTCGCGGGTGCGCACCGGCAAGCAGCTGCCCCACGAGCTCGAGGTGGCGCTCACCGAGAACCACTGAGCAGACGGCCCCGCAGCTCGCGCGGGACGGTCCCGGGGAGCACCCCGCGGCCAGCTCCACCGGTCCCCCGCGCCCTCCCGGTGCGGGGGACCGGGTGCGTCGGGGCCTGTGCGCGCGCTGAGGACCGCGGTCCCACAAGGCACTCCGCAAACCCGCAACGGTCGGGCGACCATCCTCCGGCGGGTACGATCAAGTGGTAATCCACACTGAAGTTCGGAGATTTCTGCATGCCCATCCGCAATGACCTGCGCAATGTCGCCATCGTGGCCCACGTCGACCACGGCAAGACGACTCTCGTCGACGCGATGCTGTGGCAGTCCGGCGCCTTCCGCGAAGGCTCCGACGTCAACAACCGTGTGATGGACTCGATGGACCTGGAGCGTGAGAAGGGCATCACGATCCTCGCCAAGAACACCGCGGTGAAGCACACCATGGACGACGGCCAGGACCTGCTGATCAACATCATCGACACCCCCGGCCACGCCGACTTCGGCGGCGAGGTGGAGCGCGGCCTGGAGATGGTCGACGGCGTCATCCTGCTGGTCGACTCCTCCGAGGGCCCGCTGCCCCAGACCCGCTTCGTGCTGCGCAAGGCGCTGGCCAAGAACCTGCCGCTGATCGTCGTGATCAACAAGGTGGACCGCCCCGACGCCCGCATCACCGAGGTGATCGACGAGACCTACGAGCTGTTCATGGACCTGGTGGACGACGCCAGCGCCCACCAGCTCGACTTCCCGGTGGTCTTCGCCTCCGCCAAGGCCGGGCGCGCCTCGCTGACCCAGCCCGCCGACGGCGAGATGCCCGACTCCGAGGACCTGCAGCCGCTCTTCGAGACCATCGAGAAGACCATCCCGGCCCCCACCTACACCGAGGGCGCCCCGCTGCAGGCCCTGGTCACCAACCTGGACTCCTCCCCCTACCTGGGCCGTCTGGCGCTGTGCCGCATCGTCGAGGGTGAGATCAACCGTGGCCAGCAGGTGGCCTGGATCCGTCGCGACGGCAGCACCCAGACGGTGAAGCTGTCCGAGCTGCTGATGACCGACGCCCTGGAGCGCAAGCCGGTGGACACCGCCGGCCCCGGCGACATCATCGCCATCGCCGGCATCCCGGAGATCACCATCGGTGAGACCATCGCGGACCCGACCGATCCCCAGCCGCTGCCGCTGATCCACGTCGACGAGCCGAGCATCTCGATGACCATCGGCATCAACACCTCCCCACTGGCGGGCCGCGTGGGCAAGCAGCTCACTGCCCGCCTGGTGAAGGCCCGCCTGGACCAGGAACTGATCGGCAACGTCTCGATCACCGTCAACAACACCGACCGCCCCGACACCTGGGAGGTGCAGGGCCGCGGCGAGCTGCAGCTGGCCGTGCTGGTGGAGATGATGCGTCGGGAGGGCTTCGAGCTGACCATCGGCAAGCCCGAGGTGGTCACCCGCGACATCGACGGCAAGCGCCACGAGCCCTTCGAGCGCCTCACCGTCGACTGCCCCGAGGAGTTCGTGGGTGCCGTCAGCCAGATGATGGGCGTGCGCAAGGCCCGCATGGAGCAGATGGTCAACCACGGCACCGGCTGGGTGCGCCTGGAGTTCGTCCTCCCGGCGCGTGGCCTGATCGGCTTCCGCACCGAATTCCTCACCGAGACCCGCGGCACCGGCATCATGAACCACGTCTTCGAGGGCTACTTCCCCTGGGCCGGCGAGATGCGCAACCGCCCCACCGGCTCCCTGGTGGCCGACCGGATGGGCGTCACCACCTCCTACACCCTGTTCAACCTGCAGGAGCGCGGCACCCTGTTCGTCGGCCCCGGCGAGGACGTCTACGAGGGCATGGTGGTGGGCGAGAACTCCCGCCCCGACGAGATGGACGTCAACCCCACCAAGGAGAAGCACCTCACCAATGTGCGCTCCGCCACCGGCGACGAGCTGGAGCGGCTGATCCCCCCGCGTCGGATGAGCCTGGAGGAGTCGCTGGAGTACTGCGCCGAGGACGAGTGCCTGGAGGTCACCCCGAAGGACGTGCGGATCCGCAAGGTGCAGCTGAGCCAGAACGACCGCGCCAAGGTGCGCTCCCGCGCCAAGGCCGCCGCCCTGGCCTCGCAGAAGAACTGAACCTGACCGTCAGCTGAGCCGCTGGTCATGCCTTCGGGCGTGACCAGCGGTTCTGTTCGTCCGGGCGCCGAGAACCGGGACCGGAGGAGCCGCCGGGAACCGCGGGATGCAAGGATGGTGCCGAACTCTCGACGCGCCCGGGGACTGGTCGCCAGAAATCTGGCGACAGGATGCAACCAAAGCCCTCCCACCGACGTATTGAGGGTGACAACAACCTCACGACGAAGGACAAGCCATGACCACCAAGTTCACCCGCGGCCTGGTCGCCGCCGCCGTCGCCAGCACCATGGCGCTGGCTCCGGGATTCGTCGGCGGCGCCGAGGCCGCCCCGATGCCCGCGGCCACCATCGTCGCCAAGAGCGGCAGCAAGGGCACCGTCGTCAAGAACATCCAGAACGACCTGCGCTACCTGGGCTACTACACCAAGAACGTCGACGGCGACTTCGGCCCCGTCACCGCCTCTGCGGTGAAGTCCTTCCAGAAGGCCTACCGCCTGCCCGTCACCGGCGTGGTCGACACCACCACCTACCGCACCCTGCGCACCAAGTCCGATGCCAAGCGCACCGCCGACCGCAAGGCCGCCGCCGCCCGCGCAGCCGCCAAGCAGGCCGCCGCGAAGAAGGCGCAGCAGAGCGCCAACAAGGTCGTCGCCAAGCCCGGCGACAAGAACGCCACCGTGAAGCAGATCCAGGGCCGTCTCAGCGGTCTGGGCTACCTGCCCGCCAGCTCGATCATCGGCGTCTACGGCCCGCAGACCACCGCCGCCGTCAAGGCCTTCCAGAAGCGCTACGGCCTGGCCCAGACCGGCGTGGTCAACCTGAGCACCCACAACCTGCTGATCGCCAAGTACAAGGCCCGCCCTGCCAAGCCGCGCCCGGCTGCGGTCGCGCTGGACTCCCGCTGCCTGACCGGCCGCACCATCTGCGTGCACAAGCGCACCCAGCGGATGTACTGGGTGGTGAACGGTTCGATCCAGCGCAGCTGGAGCGTGCGCACCGGCCGCCCGAGCCTGCCGACCCGCTCGGGCAGCTACAAGATCTACCTGAAGCACCCGAACTGGTACTCGACGCTGTACCACGTCAACATGCCCTACACCCAGTTCTTCTCGGGTGGCCAGGCCGTGCACTACTCCGCCGAGTTCGCCCGGATCGGCCATTCCGGCTCGGGCAGCCACGGCTGCGTCAACATGAACTCCATGTCCGAGGCGCGCTGGCTCTACAACCGGACCCGTGTCGGTGACAAGGTCGTCGTCTACTGACCTGTCATCACCCCGGCCACCACGAAGGGCCCCGCTGCAGGGCAGCGGGGCCCTTCGCATGTTCTCGGGACAGCCCTGTGGTGGCCCTGCTGTGGGACGGGGCCAGGGCCCCGGCCCGGTGAGGGGCTCAGAGCCGGGGGCGCACGTGCAGACCCACCTCGGGATCCACCAGTGCCTCCTGCGAGGCGCTGATGCCGCCGGCCAGCAGGGTGGCCTCCAGCGGCACAGCGCGCTTCACCAGGGCCAGGGCGATCGGGCCCAGCTCGTGGTGCCGCTCGGCGGACCCGACGAAGCCGACCTCGCGGCCGTCCAGCTCGACGGGGCTGCCGTGATCGGGCAGCGACTCCATCGAGCCGTCCAGGTGCAGCTGCACCAGTCGGCGCGGTGGGCGCCCCAGGGTGTGCACCCGGGCGACGGTCTCCTGGCCGCGGTAGCAGCCCTTGTCCAGGTGGGTTCCCAGCAGCCCGATCTCGTTGGGGATGGTGCGGTGGTCGGTGTCCAGGCCGATCCGCGGGACGCCCTGGGCGATGCGCAGCGCCTCGTGGGCCCAGGTGCCCACCGGCTCGGCGGCGGACTCGCTGCCACGGGGCAGGAACTGCTCCAGGCCGTCGGCCACCTCGCTGCGGCGCACCGCCACCGCCTCGGGATGAGCGGGAACGTCACGGCCGGTCCAGACCACCTCAAGGTCCTGGCGCAGCGTCACCTCGACGCGCATCATGAAACGCATCCGCTCCAGGAAGGCCACCAGCTCGGCGCCACGGCCGGGCTCGGTCCAGGCCCAGAAGTCCTCCCCCACGGCGACGCCGTGGAGCACGTGCTCCACGTGGCCGGTGGGCGAGAGCAGCAGGGCGGTGGTGGACTCCTGGTCGGCGAGCCGCTCCAGGTGCTGGCTGGTCAGCGAGTGCAGGTAGGCCAGCCGGTCCGGTCCGCTCACCTGCAGCACCTGGCGGTTGGACAGGCCGAGCCATCCCCCACCAGAGGTCATGGTGCGCTGCTCGCGCATCGGGTCTCCGTGGTGCCAGGCCAGGCCCTCGTCGGGCCCGGAGCTGACCAGGACGGCGCTCACGCGACGCGCTGCAGGCGCGCCCACAGGTAGGGCTGCAGCTGGTGGTTGGTGGTGGCCCGGTCGAAGGTCCACAACAGGTCGCCCTCCACCTGGCCGTAGAGCCGCTGGCCGCCGGTGTACTCCACGTCGGCGGTGGTGGTACGCATCACGGCGTCGGTGACCAGCTCGATCTTGGCGCCGTCGATGGTGCCGGCCCAGACCTCGCTCCAGCCCTCGGGGGCGGTGAGCACCACCTCGAGGGTCTTCTTGTCCTCCAGCGGCCGCCAGAAGCCGGTCTCCATGCTGATCGGCTCGGTGGGGGTGCCTTGGGCGTCCACCTTGTAGGTCTGGCAGATGTAGTGCAGGTAGGGCCCGCCATTGGTCTCGAAGTCGATCTGCTGGCCGTACTCGAAGTCCCCGTGGCCGGGCCAGGTGCCGTGACCGTTGCCGCGCCAGCGGCCGATCATCCAGGCCAGCGGGAAGAGCTGGGGGTTCAGGTCTTGCGGGATCTCGAAGGCCATCAGGACTCCTTCTGGTTGCGTCGCAGTCGCCATCCGGTGGGCAGCAGCAGGGCGGCCAGGGCTGCCAGGCACGCGAGCGCGATCAGGACGCACGCGATCACCAGGACGACGAGGGAGATGTTGGCCACCCGCAGAGTCTAACGACCGCTCCTGGGCATTTCTTCCCGACGCAGGGCGTCCGGGGCCTCACATGCCGGACATCCCGACGCCACCGCTGGTGAAGCCCGCGGTGACCGACCCCTGCAGCGCCTGTGCCCAGACCAGGCACACCGGGGTCAGCGCGTCGTGGCATAGGCTCGCCAGCATGCGATGTGTGGTGCAACGGGCGCTGTCGGGCCAGGTGAGCGTCGACGACGAGGTCGTCGGGAGACTGCCCTCGCCGGGACTCGTGGTGCTGGTGGGCATCACCCACGACGACGACCTGACGGTGGTGCAGCGCATGGCGGAGAAGCTGTGGGGGCTGCGGATCCTGGACCAGGAGCGCTCGGCCGGTGAGGTCGGCGCCCCGCTGCTGGTGGTCAGCCAGTTCACCCTCTACGCCAGCGCCCGCAAGGGGCGGCGTCCGTCCTGGAGCGCCGCCGCGCCCGGCCCCGTGAGCGAGCCGCTGGTCGAGGCCTTCGTCGGGGCGCTGCGCGGCCTGGGAGCGCACGTGGAGACCGGCATCTTCGGCGCGGACATGCAGGTGTCGCTGGTCAACGACGGCCCGGTCACCCTGGTGCTGGACTCCGCGGAGCTCTTCGCACCCCGCGGCTGATCGCGGGAGAGGCTCAGCGCTGGGCGACGAAGCGGTAGCCCACATTGCGCACCGTGCCGATGTGGCCGTCGTACTCGGCTCCCAGCTTGGCGCGCAGCCGCCGGATGTGGACGTCGACGGTACGGGTGCCGCCGTAGTAGTCGTAGCCCCAGACCTCGCTCAGCAGGTGCTCACGGGTCAGCACCCGCCCCGGGTGCAGCACCAGGTACTTGAGCAGCTCGAACTCGGTGTAGGTGAGCTCCAGCGGGTGACCGCCCACGGTCACGGAGTAGGCCTGCTCGTCGATGCTCACCGGGCCGCAGGTGACCACGGCGGAGGAGCTGCGCTCCGCGGTGAGCAGGCGGATCCGGGCGTCGATCTCGGCCGGCTGGGCGCTGTCCAGGACGAAGTCCGCGGCTCCCCACTCCGGTGCGATCAGCGGCAGCGAACTGGCCTCCACCAGCAGCATCACCGGCACCGGCTCGTCGGCGGCCTGCAGCCGCAGGCACAGGTCACGGGCCCGGGCGAGTTCTCGGCGGGCGTCCACCAGCACCAGGTCGGCCTCGATGCCACCGCTCTCGGCCTGCCCCGGGGACAGCGTCTGCAGGACATGGGTGAGCAGGTCGAAGCAGGCCGGCAGCTCGGGCGTATCCGAAGCCACCACGACGGCCACGCGTGCCATGCCCACCTCCCTCCGCCGGGCCCGGACGGTGCCCGGCACGATGTTCTCACGGCGGGGCCGCTGCCGCGCCGACGGGTCGCGGGCCGGACACCTGCCGGCCCCCTGTCCGCGGGCACCGGCCGGGCGGGAGCACCCGGGCCGGCCGTGGGGCCCATCGGGTTCCGAGGCCCGGGCAGGGCGCTTTCGGCGGTGCCGGTGGTTAGACTCCCAGCATCATGAGCGGCGACTTCCCAGACGACTGGTTCCGCCCGGGTCCCTCACCGTCGGGTTCCCCGGAGCCGGTCGACGACGCCGCGCACCGGGCCCGCCAGGCGGATCTGGACACCGAACCGGGCCGCTGGACCGACCAGTTCAAGCCGGTGGACCGCCCGGCCCACAAGGTGCCGGGGGCGCAGCGCGCCCCGCGACAGCAGGCGCCCCGCCCCGCGGCGACGGCCGAGCCCCCGGCCGCGGGACCCACGCCCGAGGGCGGTGCCACCGCGGCGCCGCGCCGCTCCCACTCGGTGGGCGTCAGCCCCGCCGCCGACGTGCTCGACGAGCGCCGACCCAGGGGACGGGGCCGTGGCGTGCTGGCCACCACGGCGCTGCTGGCGCTGATGCTGGGTGCCGGGGTCGTGCTGGGCCAGGTCTGGTCGGAGCGTCGCCACCAGGTCAGCTCCCCCGACGTGGTCACCACACCCACCCCGGCGGTGGCCTCCACCCCGGCCCGGCTGGTGCCCTGGACCGGTGCGGTGCAGGCCGTGCGTCCCACCTCGGTGACCGCCTCCTGCACCGCCCCCACGCAGACCGGCGTCGACGGCCAGCCCGTGCCCAGCTCCGCGGAACGGGTGCTGGACGGCAAGCTCGCCACCGGCTGGCGCTGCGACGGGTCCGGTGTGAGCCAGACGCTCAGCTTCGCCTTCCCCAAGGGCACCACCGTGGTGGGGGTGCGGATGACCAATGGCTACACCAAGACCGCGGGCGGGATGGATCTCTACCCGCAGTACCGGCGGCTCAGGACGGTCACCTGGAGCTTCCCGAAGCTGGACAATGCCTACTTCCTGCAGAACCTGGCGGACAACAATCCCGAGCTGCAGGAGATCCGCATCCCGGCCACCAGCGCCGACGGCGGGATGCAGATGCAGGTGACCACCTCCACCGATCCCGGGGACAGCGGTGCCACCCGCGACGCCGTGGTGATCACCGAGGTGCACTTCCTCACCCGCAAGGGCTGACCGGGCGGCTGCGGCTCAGGCCTGCTCGCCGCCCTCGGGCGCGGGCCGCACCGAGGCGCCGCCCAGCTCCTCGCGACGCAGCACCAGGGTGTCCGCCTCCGGGTCCGGGCTCTCGGAGACCACCTGGGGGCCCCGACGGACCCGTCGCGGCAGCACCCCGGGCGGACCGGCCGGATCGAGCGGGTGCATGCCTCCGAAGCCGACGGCCAGGATGGTGCACACCGCGCCGGCGGCGAAGAGCCAGTGGGAGACCTCCTGCGGGGAGGTGTCCCGCACCACCTGGAGCACCGCCACCGGCGCCACCACGGCGCACAGCAGCGCCACCCAGCGGGCCAGCCGCGAGGGGGCCAGCAGACCGGCCAGCGCCACGTCCTTGCGCCCGGTCCACTCGGCCTGGGCCTGCGACCAGACGGCGTACTGCAGCACCGCCGCCAGGCCGGCGAGCACACAGGAGATGTTGGCCACCATCGGCCACAGGCCTGAGGTGTCGGCGAAGCGCAGCAGCAGGTGGGAGCCCAGCAGGTGGCAGGCGATGCCGGCCACCGCGGCCAGCAGCGCGAGCCGGAGCTGGCGCAGCAGCACCGCGGTCCGCGCCGCCACGGCGGGCTGCTGCAGGGCGTCGAGGCGCACCTCCAGGGCACCCGCCGGTCGCTCGTCCATGCCCAGAGGCTATCGCGCGCCACCGACACTCTCCATGCCCGGTCCGCCCGCCCGGAGCGCGTGCGCCATCGCCGGTGATGCTTGGTAGCTTTGGGTGGTGTCCACATGCATTGAACGCACCGGCGCGCTCACGCCGCCCCAGCGCCTGGCCGTCGAGGGCCTCGTCGCCGCCGTCGCCCTGCACGACGAGGTGCGTCCGCTGAACGAGCAGGCCATGTTCGCCCTGGCGGGTCGCGGCCACGTGGTGCACTGGCTGGCCTGGAGCGGACGGACGCTGGTGGGCTATGCCCAGGCCGACCGCGACGAGCACTCGGTGCAGCTGCTGGTCCACCCCGAGCACCGCCGCCAGGGCATCGCCTCCCAGCTCGCCGAGCAGGTGGCGAAGGTCGAGCGCACCCCCACCTGGTGGGCCTTCGGGCGGCTGCCGGGGGCGGACCAGGTGGCCCGCACCACCGGGGCTGCGCTGGGCCGCGAGCTGCTGGTGATGGAGCGCGACCTGGTGGCGCTGCCGCCGGTGGCCGAAGCCGCCCCCGAGGGCGTGGTGATCCGCAGCTTCCAGCCGGGAGACCGTGATGCCCTGCTGGAGGTCAATGCGCTGGCCTTCTCCCACCACCCCGAGCAGGGCGAGATGGGCCCCGAGGACTTCGAGCGGCGCACCCAGGAGGCCTGGTTCGACCCGGCCGGCCTGCTGGTGGCCGCCGACGACGAGACCGGTGCCTTCCTGGGCTTCCACTGGACCAAGACCGACCACATGGACCCGGCCGAGCCGGCCGAGTTGCTGGGCGAGGTCTACGTGATCGGGGTCCACCCCGACGCCGCCGGGCGCGGCATCGGGCGCGCCCTGCTCTCCGCCGGCCTGGCCCACCTGGCCGACAAGGGCGTCCGACGGGTCCGGCTCTACGTGGAGGCCTCGGAACGTCGCGTCGTCACCATGTACCTTTCTGCTGGCTTCGTGGAGATCACCCGCGATGCCAGCTACACCACCTCTGCGAAGGACACGCTGTGAGCAACGACGCACGCCCCGACGCCCTGCCCGAGCTGCCCGAGGAGCGCTACTCGGACCGGGAGATGAGCTGGCTGGCCTTCAACAACCGGGTGCTGGACCTGGCCAAGGACACCCTGCGCATCCCGCTGCTGGAGCGCGCCAAGTTCCTGGCCATCTTCTCCTCCAACCTGGACGAGTTCTTCATGGTGCGGGTGGCCGGCCTGAAGCGGCGCATCGACGCCGGCGTGGCGGTCAAGACCGTCACCGGCCAGCTCCCGCGCGACCTGCACGACGACATCCTCGCCCGTACCCGGGAGCTGGTGACCGAGCAGGCCGCCGTCTTCCAGAACGACGTGCGCCCTGCGCTGGCCGAGAACGGCATCGTGATCCTGCGCTGGGAGGAGCTGACGGCCACCGAGAAGGACGAGATGCGCACGCTGTTCAGCGAGCGGATCTTCCCGGTGCTGACCCCGCTGGCGGTCGACCCCAGCCATCCCTTCCCCTACATCAGCGGCCTGTCGATCAACCTGGCGGTGCTGCTGAAGAACCCGCTCACCGGTGCCCGCCAGTTCGCGCGGGTGAAGGTGCCCACCATCCTGAGCCGCTTCATCTCGCTGGGCGATGGGCGCTTCCTGCCCCTCGAGGAGATCATCGGGCGCCACCTGGACCAGCTCTTCAGCGGCATGCAGGTGCTGGAGTACACCACCTTCCGCGTCACCCGCAACGAGGACCTTGAGGTGGAGGAGGACGACGCCGAGAACCTGCTCTTCGCGCTGGAGAAGGAGCTGCTGCGCCGCAAGGTGGGCCGTCCGCCGGTGCGCCTCGAGGTGGCCGACGACATCGACGAGACCATGCTCGAGCTGCTGATGGGCGAGCTGGACGTGCACGAGAAGGAGGTCTTCAAGCTGCCCGCGCCGCTGGACCTCACCGGCCTGTTCAGCCTGGCCGGTGTGGACCGCGACGACCTCAAGTACCCCAACTTCCTGCCGATCACCCATCCCGACCTGGCCGAGGTGGAGACCGCCAAGCCGGCGGACATGTTCGCGGCGCTGAAGAAGCGCGAGGTGCTGCTGCACCACCCCTACGACTCCTTCGCCACCAGCGTGCAGCGTTTCGTGGAGCAGGCCGCGGCCGATCCCAAGGTGCTGGCCATCAAGCAGACCCTGTACCGCACCAGCGGCGACTCCCCCATCGTGGACGCCCTGATCGAGGCGGCCCTGGCCGGCAAGCAGGTGCTCGCCGTGGTGGAGATCAAGGCCCGCTTCGACGAGCAGAACAACATCGCCTGGGCCCGCAAGCTGGAGAAGTACGGGGTGCACGTGGTCTACGGCATGGTGGGCCTCAAGACCCACTGCAAGCTCTGCCTGGTGGTGCGCGACGACGGCGACCAGCTGCGTCGCTATGCCCACATCGGCACGGGGAACTACAACCCCAAGACCGCCCGGCAGTACGAGGACATGGGGCTGCTCACCTCGAACCCGATCGTCACCGACGACGTGGCCAAGGTCTTCAACCACCTGTCGGGCATGACCCAGGAGACGCACTACCGTCGCCTGCTGGTGGCCCCGCACTCGATCCGCAAGGGCCTGCTGGCCCAGATCGAGAACGAGATCGCCAACCACCGCCAGGGCCTGCCCGCGGGGGTCAAGATCAAGGTCAACTCGCTGGTGGACGAGAAGGTGATCGACGCCCTCTACCGGGCCAGCCAGGCTGGCGTGCCGGTGGACCTGTGGGTGCGCGGCATCTGCACCATCAAGCCGGGCGTGCCCGGGCTGAGCGAGAACATCCGGGTGCGCTCCGTGCTGGGCCGCTTCCTGGAGCACTCGCGGATCTTCTGGTTCGCCAATGCCGGGCAGCCGACGGTGGGCATCGGCTCGGCCGACCTGATGCACCGCAACCTGGACCGCCGTGTCGAGGTGCTGGTGAGCATCACCAACCAGCGCCACATCCGTGAGATCGAGCAGATGTTCGCGACCGCCTTCGACGAGGGCACCGTCTCCTGGCAGCTGGTGGACACCACCTGGACGCCGCGCACCACCGACGAGTTCGGACAACCGCTGGTGGACCTGCAGGAGTACGAGATCCAGCAGACCTCGCTGCGTCGCCACTGACCGCGATGGGCCACAAGAAGGGGACCGTCACTGCGGCGGGGGCCGTGGTGCTGCGCGAGAACAAGGGTGTCACCGAGGTGCTGGTGGTGCGTCGGCCGGCCTACAAGGACTGGAGCCTGCCCAAGGGCAAGCCGAAGACCGACGAGGACCTGCCCGCCACCGCCGTGCGTGAGGTGCTGGAGGAGACCGGCGTCACCGTCACGCTGGGCCAGCCCGTCAAGCGCACCCGCTACAAGCTGGACAAGCAGACCAAGGTGGTCCACTGGTGGGTGGGCCGGGTGGTCTCGGAGCGGCGGCGTCGTCCTGACAAGGAGGTCGAGAAGGCGGTCTGGATGAGCGTCGAGAAGGCCGAGAAGAAGCTCAGCTATGCCGACGAGGTGGAGGTGCTGCACCGCGCCCTGGAGCTGCCCTGCGGCGGCACCCTGCTGGTGGTGCGCCACGGCAAGGCGATGCTGCGCAAGCACTGGAGCGGCACCGACGCGAAGCGGCCGCTGTCGGCCCGGGGACGTCGCCAGGCCAAGCGGCTGCCCGCCCTGCTGGCGGCCTTCGGAACCTCCGAACTGGTCTCCTCCAGCTCCACCCGCTGCCTGCAGACCCTGCAGCCGGCCGCGGAGGCCGCGAAGCTGCCCCTGGCCGGCATCAGCCTGCTCAGCGAGGAGGAGGCGGAGGGCCACGAGAAGCAGGTGCGCGCCTTCATGCGCGAGCTGGCCCACCAGGCCGGGCGCGAGCACAGCGCGATCGCGGTCTGCGGCCACCGCCCAGTGCTGCCGGACATGCGCGAGGGGATCGGGGTGGCCGATGCCGCCATGCTCACCGGCGAGACGCTGGTGGTGCACCTGGACGAGCAGGGCGAGGTGCTCTCCACCGAAACCCACAAGTCTGCCTTCTGACATGGCCTGATGCCCAGGACGCGGGGCCCTCCCAGCAACGTTCACCCTGCGTTCACCAAGCCAGGCACTTCTGGTCACATCTGCTCCCTAGCGTGACGCCCAAGGGGGCACAGTGCTCCCGACGCGGCCCCGGCCGCGACCAGCGACACAAGGAAGCACGTGACGATGAATCGCACCGCGCAGTTCGCAGCCCTGGCTGTTGTCGGAACCCTCAGCTTCGCCGCTTGCGGTGGCAGCAACTCCGCAAGCACCTCGACGAGCTCCAGCACGAGCAGCGCCAGCGCCGACGCCGGCAGCAGCAGCTCCGCCGCCGCGACCGACCTGGCCTGCCCCACCGGCAGCCTCAAGGGCGAGGGCTCCTCGGCCCAGAAGACCGCCATCGACGAGCTGAAGAAGGGCTACCAGGACGCCTGCGCCGGCAAGGGCACCATCGAGTACAACCCCACCGGTTCCGGCAAGGGCATCACCAACTTCAACGCCAAGCTGGTGGACTTCGCCGGTTCGGACTCCGCCCTGAAGACCGAGGCCAAGGACGGCAAGGTGGAGGCCGACGAGGCCAAGAAGCGCTGCTCGGCCAACGAGGCCTGGAACCTGCCGATGGTCGTCGGCCCGATCGCCTTCGCCTACAACCTCGAGGGCGTCGACGAGCTGAAGCTCACCCCGGAGATCCTGAGCAACATCTTCGCCGGCAAGATCACCACCTGGAACGACCCGGCCATCGCCAAGGTCAACGAGGGCGCCACCCTGCCGAGCGACAAGATCACCGTCTTCTACCGCTCCGGCGAGTCGGGCACCACCGAGAACGTCACCAAGTACCTCAAGGCCGCCGCCCCGAGCGCCTTCACCGCCGAGACCGGCAAGAAGTGGCCGCTGAGCGCCGGCGAGGGCAAGGACGGCTCCTCGGGCGTCGCCGAGGCCGTCTCCTCCACCAAGGGCTCGATCTCCTACATGGAGTGGAGCTACGCCACCTCCAACGACCTGAACGTGGCCCAGCTGGACAACGGCGCCGGTGCGGTCGAGCTGAACAGCGAGACCGTCGGCAAGGCCATCGAGGGCGCCGAGGTCAAGGGCAAGGGCAACGACCTCAAGCTCGGCATCAAGTACGACATCAAGGAGGCCGACGCCTACCCGGCCATCCTGGTCACCTACGAGATCGTCTGCTCGAAGGGCCTGGACGCCGGCAAGACCGCCCTGCTGAAGGACTTCCTGACCTACGCCGCCTCCGACGAGGGCCAGGGCATCATCGAGGACGCCGGCTACGCGCCGCTGCCCAAGTCGATGCAGAGCAAGGTCCAGGAAGCCGTCAAGGCCATCGCCTGACGCCAGCACCGGCCCTGGCACCGTGACAGCGACGGGAGTGGCCTTCTCGCACCACGCGAGGGGGCCGCTCCCGGTCCACGTCACCGCACTCTCGTCCGGTCTCGCCCGGACATCCCAGCGCAGAAGGAAATCCCATGCCCACAGGCCCTGAGCCCCGCCGGGTCGAGCCAGCGCTCGACGACGCCAGCACCTCCCCGGCCGACGTGGTGGACGTCCATCCCACCGCGGAGGCCCCCACCCCCACCGTCCGGCGTGCCGTCGCGACGCACCACGCCGCCGCCAGCAGCCCGGCCGTCGAGACCGGACCGGTGCAGCTGGACCAGGTCAAGCGCGGCGCCGACCTCGTCTTCAAGACCGCCACCGGCGCCTCGTCCGCGCTGATCGTGGCCGTCGTCGCCTTCATCGGCCTCTTCCTGCTGGCCCTGGCGGTGCCCTCGCTGGCCAAGAACAATGCGAACTTCCTCACGTCCAACGCCTGGGACCTGGGCGAGGCCTTCAGCTTCGGCATCGCCGGCCTGCTGTGGACCACGGTCTTCAGCTCGATCATCGCCATGTGCATCGCGGTGCCGATCGCCATCGGCGTGGCCCTGCTGATCACCCACTACGCCCGGGGCCGGCTGGCCTCCACGGTGGGCTTCATGGTGGACCTGCTGGCCGCCGTCCCCTCGGTGGTCTACGGCCTGTGGGGCCTGCGCGTGCTCGGCCCCGCCCTGGTGCCCGTGGGTGAGTTCTTCAACAAGCTGCTGGGCTGGTTCCCGCTGTTCAGCGAGGGCCTGCTGCCCTCCCCCGGCACCGTCTTCACCGCCTCCACCGTGCTGGCGATCATGATCCTGCCCATCGTCACCTCCATCTCGCGCGACGTCTTCGCGCAGACCCCCCGCGACCACATCGAGGCCGCCTGGGCGTTGGGTGCCACCAAGACCGAGATGATCCGCACCGCGGTGATCCCCTACGGCCGCTCCGGCGTGACCGCCGCCGCCATGCTCGGCCTGGGCCGGGCCCTGGGCGAGACGGTGGCCGTGATGATCATCCTGTCCACCGTCAGCAAGCTGGACTTCTCGATCTTCGCCGGCGGCGAGACCTTCGCCGCCCGGATCGCGAACGGCGCCGGTGAGCTGGACACCCCGTCGAAGACCGGCGCCTACATCGCCGCCGGCCTGGTGCTGTTCGTCCTCACCTTCGTGGTCAACGCACTGGCCCGTACCCTCGCCAATGCCGGAAAGGTCAAGGCATGAGCACCGCCGCCAACACTCCCGTCGCCACCCAGCCGGAGGGCCAGGGCGTCAACCTGCGCACCCCCAGCGGCAAGCGCCAGGCCGTCGACAAGTCCGCCACCGCCTTCGTCTGGCTGGCCGGGCTGATCGCCATCATCCCGCTGCTGTGGATCCTGGGCACCGTGGTGGCCAAGGGCATCACCCCACTGGTCAGCGTGCAGCCCGACTACATCAAGACCTGCGCCACCAAGGACGGCTCGAAGCTGATCCGCGTGGCGCAGCAGCAGTGCGGCGACGACCCGAAGGCCCCGCTGTCCTACCGCTACACCGAGTCCGGCTCCTTCGTCGCGGTGGGCGACAAGCTGCCCGGCAATGCCAAGTCGCGCGAGCCGAAGGCCCGCAACACCGAGCTCACCATCCTGGAGCCCACCAGCAACGAGGCCGGCACCGCCCGCAAGTTCAGCACCCAGTGGTGGACCACCGACGAGGGCCAGGCCACCCAGAACTCCTCGGTGGGCGGCGCCAAGCACGCCATCATCGGCACCCTGGAGATCGGCCTGATCACCTCGCTGATCGCGGTGCCGATCGCGGTGCTGGGTGCCATCTGGCTGGTGGAGTACGCCCGCGGCAAGAAGATCGCCAAGGCCGTCTCCTTCGCCATCGACATCCTCTCCGGCGTGCCCTCGATCGTGGCGGCGCTGTTCATCTTCTCCCTGGTGATCACGATCATGGGCCTGGGACGCTCCACCTTCGCCGCCTGTCTGGCGCTGGTGCTGCTGATGCTGCCCACGGTGCTGCGCTCCACCGAGGAGATGCTGAAGCTGGTGCCCGACAGCCTGCGCGAGGCCTCCTATGCGCTGGGCGTGCCGAAGTGGAAGACCATCCTCAAGGTGGTCATCCCCACCTGCAGCTCCGGCATCCTGACCGGCATCGTGCTGGGCCTGGCCCGTGTGATGGGCGAGACCGCCCCGCTGCTGATCCTGGTGGCCTTCGCCACCGGCACCAACCTGAGCCCCTTCGACTCGAACATGGGCTCCCTGCCGACCATGATCAACGAGGACCGTCGCTTCGCCGTCGGCTCCACCGGCGAGGTGCGCGCCTGGGGTGCCGCGCTGACGCTGGTGCTGCTCGTGATGATCCTCAACCTCATTGCTCGCGCCATCTCGCGCATGGGCAAGCTCGACGAGAAGTAAGCCCGAGAAGGAAGAACTGACCAATGGCAAAGCGCATCGAGGTCAAGGACCTCAACATCTACTACGGCAAGTTCCACGCGGTGGACAGCGTCAGCTTCACCGTGGAGCCCCGCACCGTGACCGCCTTCATCGGCCCCTCGGGCTGCGGCAAGTCGACCGTGCTGCGCACCCTGAACCGCATGCATGAGGTCATCCCGGGCGCCTCCTGCACCGGTGAGGTGCTGCTGGACGGCGTGAACCTCTATGGCGACGGCGTCGACCCGGTGGCCGTGCGCCGCCTGGTGGGCATGGTCTTCCAGCGGCCCAACCCCTTCCCGTCGATGAGCATCTACGACAACGTGGCCGCCGGCCTGCGCCTCAACGGCGTGACCAACAAGGCCAAGCTCGACGAGGTGGTGGAGCGCTCCCTCAAGGGCGCCAACCTGTGGAACGAGGTCAAGGACCGCCTCGACAAGGCCGGCGTCGGCCTGTCCGGTGGCCAGCAGCAGCGCCTGTGCATCGCCCGCGCCATCGCGGTGGAGCCCGAGGTGCTGCTGATGGACGAACCCTGCTCGGCCCTGGACCCCATCTCCACCCTGGCCATCGAGGACCTGATCCAGGAGCTGAAGGAGAAGTTCACCGTCGTCATCGTGACCCACAACATGCAGCAGGCCGCCCGCGTCTCCGACCAGACGGCCTTCTTCAACCTGGCCGCCACCGGCAAGCCGGGCCAGCTGGTGGAGATCGGCGACACCGAGAAGATCTTCTCCAATCCCGACGAGAAGGCCACCGAGGACTACATCACCGGCCGCTTCGGCTGAGCCATCTCCGGCCCTTCCTCGACGCCCCGTGCCCCCAGGCGCGGGGCGTCGTCGCGTCCGGCCGTCGGCACCGCTCGCTGCCGCCTGACGGCCTGCCTAGGTGTTGGTGGCAGGGACGTTCATGACAGTTTGCGGGTTGACGTGAAGGGAGGACCCCCGTTGGG